>JBBPIG010000023.1 GCA_038040445.1 Acidobacteriota bacterium
GCTCATGCGGCGGAAAGAGCAAGCTGAAGCTTGAACTCTGAACTCAAACTGACCCTGGTATTCAGCGGCAATTGCCAGCGCCTTCCCAAACCAGACGACGACTCCTGCGTCCGCTCTTCTCACGTCGTGTTTAATTGAGCATAAGTAAAGCGATAGACGGTTACTTGTAGTTCACGTAGACCACTTTGGTCTCAGTGTAGAAACTCATCACTTCGTCGCCGACCTCGCGACCGCCGTAGCCGCTCTCCTTGATCCCCCCAAACGGCACGTGCGAGAAGCCACCCACTCCCGGTCGATTTACGTGAATGATTCCGGCTTGCGCGCGCTCGGCGAAACGAAACACCTTACCTACATCTCGTGCAAAGATCGTCGAAGTGAGGCCGTAGCGCACAGAGTTCGCGATCTTAATCCCCTCTTCCAAATCTCGAACCCGAATCACGGCCACAACCGGGCCGAAGATCTCTTCCTGAGTTATCTCCATGCCCTGCTTTGCCTCGATCACCGTGGGCGCGAAGAAGTGACCGCGCTCGAGCCCGCCATCTTTCACAGGCGCGCCGCCCGCACACAACTTTCCGCCTTCATTCACGCCAACGCCGACGTAGTGGGCTACGCCGTTCATCGCGCGCGAATCGACAAGCGGTCCCATCTCAACTCCCGCCTCTATTCCGGGCCCGATGCGAATCGAAGACGCGCGCGCGATCAGGCGGCCCAGAAAGTCGTCGTAAACTCTGTCCGTCACAATCGCCCGGCTCGTCGCGGTGCACCGCTGACCCGTCGAGCCAAAGCCGCCGGCGACCACCCCGTTCACCGCCAAGTCGAGATCGGCGTCGTCCAGCACGATCTGCGGGTTCTTTCCTCCAAGCTCCAACTGCAGCTTCAGCATCCGCTCGCCGCCGTCCCGAGCGATCATCTTTCCGACTTTGGTCGAGCCCGTAAACGAGACGCCTTTCACGGCTTCGTTTGAGATCAGCTCGACGCCCGGCGCGCTGTCACCATGTACGAGGTTCACGACGCCCGACGGCACGCCCGCTTCTTCGAGACCTCGAACCAGCGCGGTCGCGGTCAACGGCGTGAGCGGCGATGGCTTGAGCACGGCGGTGTTGCCTGCGACGAGGGCGGGCGCGAGCTTCCATACGGGAATCGCCACCGGGAAATTCCACGGGCTGATCAAGCCGACTACGCCTAACGGCTGGGAGCTCGAGTAACAAAACACGCCGTCTTCCTCAGCCGGGAACACGCGCCCCGCAAGCCTGCGCCCCATGCCGGCGGTGAACTCGAGTATGTCCATCGAGCGTTTCACTTCGCCGACGGACTCGGGAAGTATTTTTCCTTCCTCGCGCGTGAGCAGGTTGGCGAGTTCATCCTTGTGCGCATCCATCCAGTTGAGCCACTCGAACAGCAGCCGGCCGCGCTTCGGCGCAGCCAACGCGCTCCAGTCCGCAGCCGCGCCGTTCGCTGCTTCGATCGCCCGGCGCGCATCTTCGCGCGACGAATCCGGAGCGCGGGCCACGAGTATGGATTGATCGGCAGGGTCGTGCCGGTCAGCCCATTTGTCCGACGCAGAAGGCTCCCATTTCCCACCGATGAAATTCAGAACTGTTTGCCCTATTTCAGGTATGCCGTTCATCGTGTTTGAATCACCTCTGGTTATATGGATGTGACAATCGCCGGCTTCAGGGCCGCGACCGTTCAAGGTGCGCACTGAGCGACCGCATTATACGGGGAATCATCAAGAAGTGCACGACGGAGCTACGGACACCTGAACCAATCCATGGCTGTTTTCCATTAGGCCAGGGGTTTCAGGCCTGGAGTCGGTTTTCCACTAGCCCATGCGTTCAGAGACTGTGTCACCCCCCAACTTGAAGTTGGGGGTTTTGAACCCGCTCGGCTCGAGCCGCTGAAGATCGTAATTATTGACAAAGCGTACGATACCCATTAGACTGGCTGCGTAACATATAGTTGTTTTAAGTCACCGATAAAGGCACACCAGGAGTGATCCTGGGTCGCAAAGCCAAGGCCTTCGAATTTTGGATTGCGGATTTTGGATTAGCAGAGGTCGATGCACCTTCAATCCAAAATCGGAAATCTAAAATCCAAAATCAGCAGAAGGATGTCTGGCTGCCGAAGTGAAGTTGAATCGCCCCTCCAGGTTTTCAACTCCGCTTCTTCCGGTCCCCTCTGAGAGTCAGTTCTCGCTTCATGACCAGGTTTAGATTGCATACGCAAGAACTCAACGGAAGACGTTACTAGGACTTCGAGTCGCAAGAGGAGTGGAGGGTAAATGAGATCAACCGCCGGCCTGATTGTCACAGCGCTCTTAGCACTAATCGTTAGCGACGCGCGAGCCCAGGATGCAAACATAGTTTTGAACACCGAAGGTGCACGCGAGCAGCTTCAGCGAACACCCGCGCTTGTCATTCATGAAGCCGCGACACTTCCCGCCGTCGTCAAAAACACCTTGGCAACGGCGCTCAAGACTCCGGATACGCAAACGAAAACCGCGGCGTCCAAAACATCCGCCGCTGCCGCGTCTCCGGCGGCGCCCAGCATGCAGCCGATAGTGTTCCCCGGGGGCTCGACTTCCATTGGCGGCGAGATCGGGACGACCGGCAATCCGAGGTACGACGAGTTAATCAAGCTTTCAGCGGCGCGCAACGGCCTGGATCCCAATCTGATCATCGCGGTGATGCGTCAGGAGTCAGGCTTCAATCTACGCGCGCGGTCTTACAAAGGTGCGTCCGGGCTAATGCAACTGATGCCCGGGACCGCCCAGCGTTTCGGTGTGACAAACATATTCGACCCGGCGCAAAATATCGAGGGAGGCGCAAGGTATTTGCGATTCTTGAAGGACTCGTTCAACGACGATCTTAGTCTCGTGCTGGCAGGCTACAACGCGGGCGAAAATGCCGTAGTTAATTCAGGCTACAAAATCCCGCGATATCGCGAAACGCAGAACTACGTGCGAAGCATCTCAGCGCGCTACGATGCGGCAAAGAACAGATCGGCAATCGCGCCGCGGGTTCCCGCTCAGGCGGCTCCGGCCGCGGAGACCTTTTCTAAAGGGCGTCTTTCGAACAACTACTAATCGGTTCACATGATCTCTTTCATCGTCCCAGCCTACAACGAAGAGGCGCTGATCGGCCGAACGCTCGAGGCGTTGAACCAGGCCGCGCGAGACATCGGCGAGCCTTACGAAATCATTGTCGCGGACGATGCCTCTACGGACCGGACGGCGGCGATCGCAGAGGCGCATGGCGCGCGAGTCGTCGCAGTGAATCGGCGGCAGATAGCCGCAACCCGCAATGACGGCGCGCGCGAGTCCACCGGCGACAGGCTGATCTTCGTCGACGCGGACACGGTAGTCAGCAAAGAAGCCGTTCGCGCCGCGATCGACGCGATGAACCATGGCGCGGCGGGAGGCGGGTCGGCGGTGAACTTCGATGGAAAGCTTCCGCGCTACGCCGAGCTGACTTTTCCGATGATGGTGAGAATCTTCCGCGTCACAGGTTTTGCGTGCGGGTGCTTTCTCTTCTGCACTCGGCGGGCCTTCGATGCGGCGGGCGGATTCGACGAAAAGTTATTCGCGTCCGAGGAGATCACGATGAGTCGAGCGTTGAAGCGTCAGGGCCGCTTCGTTGTTCTCCGGGAATCGGTGACTTCCTCAGGGAGAAAGCTGCGGATGTATTCCGGCAGAGAAGTGCTGCGGCTTCTTGCCAGTATCCTGCTTGCCGGACCGAAGGGACTCAGAAATCGCGATCGTCTGGAAGTATGGTACGGCGGCCGCCGCGAAGACCCCGGCCTTGCGGGCGATTAGCCTGCTCCCCAAACTGGTAACAGACTGCGGCCTTTCGTTGTTGTATACTGCACCCGATGCCCCTCCGGAAATAGACGGGCAGGCAGTCCCGAAAGAAGTTCTCAGCAACGGTCCGATATGCGATGGCCCGCACGTTACAAGTTGATAGTCAGCGGTATCGTCTTCGCGCTGGTTTTCTGCCTGACGGTTCGTCCAGTTCTGAACGCGGCTGATCCCGATTCTTCCTCATCACGAAATCCAGACTCACTGGCCGATAAACTCTTTCGATACGCAGGCGAGCTTGGCCGCGCGCTGCATGAGCGGCCCCTCGAAGAACGAAGCGCGAGCGACTACCGCCGGGCGATGGATGCCTACGGGCAGGTCATTCGTCTCAACACCGATCATTATTTCTCGGCGGAATCGCTGGCTCGAAGGGCCGAGCTTCTCCGCGAGATGGCGGACGCGACCGGCGATTCCGCGCTCTATCAGCAAGCCATCGAAGCCTACCGCGCCATCGTCACCGAGCACAAACACAGCGTCTTCGTTGGCGACGCGTTGATAGGCATTGCGCAGATCTACGAAGAGAACTTGCAGGACCTTGACGGAGCGGCGGCAGCTTACAAGGAATTGATCTCTTACTTTCCTTCCTCGGTGCTGGCTCGCGAGGCGCGCGCGGTGCTTGCGCGATTTGAAACTCAGTTAAAGAATCGCCCGATCGATGTGATGGTTTCCCCGGCCGGTACGCGCCGCGATGCCGAGCAGTTGGTTGGGCCGCCTATGCTCACAAACGTGCGGAACTTCAGCGGGCCCGACTACGCTCGCGTTGTCATAGATCTTTCGGAGCAAAGCAGGTACGTTGAGCGGCGCGTGGGCAACCGGTTGAGCATAGAACTCAGCCGCGCAGCAGTTTCATCGTCGTTATACGGCCGGCGCTTTATTGTTGGAGATGGCAGCCTGCTCAAGCGAATCGTAGTTTCTAATGGCGAGGCGCCCGCGCAAGGTCGCGCGCTCGGTGCCGCGCTTGGTATTGTCCAGATCGATATAGAAGTCGGCTCTCTTTCTAGTTATTCGACCTTCCGGCTCTCCGAACCGGAGCGCATAGTGATCGATCTCCACTCGGCCGGCTCCGCCGGCTCCATTGTCAAGACGGCTCGCGAGAGTTCAGCCAGATCCATCACTCAACCCGAAGCGTCAGTAAGATCAGCCGCCGGAATGACCGAGGCCCGCAACTCGCAACCCCGAACCAGGAATCTCAGCGGCGCGGACCGGAATCCGTTGATGGCGCTTCCTGAGATAACTGATCCGATCGTGCCGCTCGCACAAGCAAATTCGCCGGCCGCAGCCGACACACCAGCGGCGGCTGCGCAAGCACTGGCCGCGAAGGTGGATGCCAAAGCCGCGCAATCGCCGCTCAAACGCATCGTGATCGACCCCGGTCACGGCGGTCACGACACCGGAACGATAAGCGCGGGTGGAATGCGAGAGAAAGACCTGGTGCTCGACGTCGGCCGCCGGCTCAAGGCCTATATCAAGAACCGCTATCCTGATGTCGAAGTGATAATGACGCGGGACTCGGATCGCTTCGTCGCGCTCGAGGAACGAACAGCGATCGCGAACTCCCGACGCGCCGACCTGTTCATCTCGATTCACGCGAACGCGAGTCCGTCGCGGTCGGCGTCAGGTGTGGAGACTTTCTTTTTAAGCCCGGATCGCGCGCCCGCTGAAGACTTGCAGGCCGCGGCGAGAGAGAACGCCCGGCTTGCGAGCAACACGGCAGGCGAGAAGCGGGAGCCTATGTTTGCAAGCGTGACGGTTGGCAACCGAGTAGCCGAGTCTCGCGAGCTTGCGCGCTACATTCAAGCCGGGCTTGTGCGGGGGATCGGCGCGCAGTCTCCGCGAACCGCTATGAATCGCGGAGTGAAGCACGCGCCGTTCGTAGTGCTGCTGGGAGCAGCGATGCCAAGCGTGCTTGCTGAAGTTTCCTTTCTCTCCAATCCCAAAGACGAAGCCTTGCTCCAGACGAGTCAATTCCGCGAGCGGGTTGCTGCTTCGCTGTTCGCAGGTTTGAATGCCTACCTTAAGAAGAATCGCGCGTCTGAAGCGAAAGCCAAATAAGGACTATCGCGACACTGACGCGTGGATGTGCTTGTCATTCTCGAAGAATACCCAGTCGAATCCAGCTTCAACGGCAAGGCCACCCAGGCGGCCAAGTTTAGCCAGATTGACAGGGTCAGTGGTCATATCTGCGGCTCTGCCCTCGTAGTGCGTGCTGGTTGAGCTGTGTTCCAGGTTCTCGTCCCACGCCTCCGTGACCCTCAGTTTGAAGCCGGGCAGTTCAGTCTTGACCAACTGGGCGAGCTTGTCGATCTTCTCCTTGAGTTTTGGGGTCATCATCATATCCGCGCCGGTTCTCTCTTCGTTTTTGAAAACCACGTCGGGGTTGTCGTTCCGTACGAACTCCAGGAACTCGGGAGAGGTGCGGGTGATCTTTTTCGTGATTGCGCCCACCGTGTCCTTCTCCGATTTGTTGGGGACCTTCTGGTGGAGCGTGAGAGTCGTTGTCGCCATAAGTTTCCTCCTTCAAGATTAGTAGTGCGCGCGGCAAAACCTGCGCCCTTATAGGTCATAGACGTAGTTTTTGATTGAGACTATGCACGTTTCTTACCGTGGACTCTCCGAAGCGACCATTGGCGCGACCCGGTGAACAGTCTGCGCGGAAGCCGCGATGGCTTCGTGCGGCCAATCATTCCTGTGCGGGTTCGTTACGCACCTTGCCAACATCCCGCAAGCTGACGTAGCCCACGATGAATCCATTCGAGTCCAGCACAACCGCGCGGCCGAGCCGGTTGTTGGCCAGCATCGACTGCGCCTCGGGAATCGGTGTGTTCGCGTTGATGAACATCGAAGCGTCAACCGGACGCATCACCTCTCTAGCTTCAAGATGGGACCACTCTTCGCGTGGCACCTGCTTCAATTCGTCGAGCAGCAGCATCCCATGAAGCCTCCTCTCCAGAACGACTGGAAAACTTGTGTGGTGATTGTTGCTCAGCACATTGTTGATGAAGTCGTTGACTTTCATCCCAGGCGGAATCTGCACCACGTCGCGATTCATAACGTCCTCGACCGTCCCGCGCTTGACTCGCCACACTCCGCGGCTCCGCCCTTCCGTAGTGCCGAGCATCAACGCGATCATCAATCCAATGATCATCATCCACAATCCGGTGATGCCGTAGTCGGGAAGCATAATGAAAAAGTAGATGCCCGCTACGATCAGGGTGATCGCGATCATCAGCCCCGATTGGATCGCAATCTGCGTCGCCGCTCTAAAGTTCTTGTTGTAGCGCCACAACGCCGCCCTGAGCACCCGGCCCCCGTCGAGCGGCAAGCCCGGCAATATGTTGAAGCCAGCAAGGAACCAGTTCACAACGCCCAGATGCCGCAGGACCTGACCGATCGCGCGATGAGTAGTGCCATAAACAAAGAGATCGACCGCCAGATAGAAGATCGTCCCGATAATAAAGCTGGCCGCGGGACCTACGATGGCGATCTTGAACTCGGACGAAGGCTGCGCCGGCTGCCCGTTAAGCGACGCGAGCCCGCCGAACATGTACAGCGTGATGTTGCCGGTGCCCAGCCCTTCAGCACGCGCCATTGTCGCGTGCGCAAGCTCATGCAAGAGCACCGACACGAACAGCAGCATCGTCGTCAGCAACCCGAGCGCCCAATATTGGGCCGTCGATAAGCCCGGCGCTTCGCGAGGCAAAAGGCCCGAGGCAATCGCCCACGCATAGAAAGGAAACACCGGTAGCCAGCTATAGTGAGCGTAGATCGGTATGCCAAAAGCTCGGCCGAGGTAAAAAGGTTTCGGATTGAGAGTCATTACATGTAAGACGGATTCTTCTGACGGCGCTCGGAAAAAGTCTACAATGCAGCAAGCACTCCAACAAGCAGAGGTCAGAAGTCAGAAGTCAGACCTATGGACACTCCCCCTTCATAGACCGCCTAACGCTCAATGGCCTATAATCAAACGCTTCGTCACCGATTAGGTTTTTTATGGAGCTTTACATCATCCGGCACGCGATAGCTGAGCCGCTTGGCACAGGACATGAATTCTCAGACCAAAAGCGCCCGCTTACGGAAGAGGGTCGCAATCGTATGCGCGAAATCTGCAAAGGCCTGCGGAACCTCGGGGTCGAATTGGATCTGATAATGACCAGCCCGCTCGCGCGCGCCGTCGAGACGGCTGAAATCCTCGCGGGATCTCTGGGCATAAACAAGAAGGAGATTCAACAAACCCCGGCACTCGCGCCGGGCGCGCTTGCCGAACAGTTGTTTGCTGAGATCAAAAGCCAGGGCGTCGCTGAGTCGATAGCGCTTGTAGGACATCAGCCCGACCTCGGCACGTTGATATCCAGAATAATACAAGGTGACAACGGCGTTGCGTCCATTCAGTTGAAGAAGGGCAGCATCTGTTGCATCAACCTGACTGAAACTGTCCCCACCCTTCGCGGCGAGTTAACGTGGCTTCTAACGCCCAGGCAACTACGCATGCTTGCAAGGGCGTGATTGATGCAAGATTGGCGATTGCGGCTTGATAAGGCGCATTGATAAGAACCGCAGCGAGTCGATTGGGATTTCAAATTGTATTTCTTAGCTGTCACCTCAGGGCTGATAACGGGCACGATAGCGTGGTTTATCGCGTCTCACTGGATAGCGTCTTCGATTACGAGCGTTGAGGATCGCCGGCCGGAGCTGATCGGCTCGAAGCGGTTGCGCGTCGGTGAAGCGGTGGCCTGCGGCGCGCTGTTTCTCGCCTGCTTCGCAATCGCGTTCTGGATTGCGCGATTGCTTTGGCTTCAGGCGAAATGAGAACGAGTCATTGTGCTGCGGGAAGTTTCCCGGGTCAACGGCGGTCTAACTCTCTCTTGAGCAGTTTGCCGGTCGGTCCCTTCGGAATGTCCTCCACGAATTCGATCGACTTCGGACACTTGAAATCCGCCAGACGCTCGTTGCAAAACTCGATGAGTTCCTCTTCTGTCGCATTCTCTCCGTCACGCAACACGATGAACGATTTCACCTCTTCGCCATAAAGCTCGTGGCGCACGCCGATAGTCGCCGCGTCCTTAACCTTCGGATGCTGGTACAACACTTCGTCGATCTCGCGAGGGTAGATGTTCTCGCCCCCGCGAATTATCATGTCGCTCTTGCGATCCACGACATAGAAGAAGCCATCTTCATCTTGATAGCCCAGGTCGCCGGTGTGAAACCAACCCGCGCGAAAAGCCTCGCTCGTTGCCGCTTCATTTTTGTAATAGCCTTTCATGATGTTCGGCCCGCGCAAAACCAGTTCGCCAACCTGCCGAGGACCAAGCTCGCTACCGTTGTCGTCGAAAATCCGAATCTCGTTGCCAATCGGCAGCCCCACCGAGCCAACTCGGCGGCGCTCGTCGATCGGATTAAACGTTGAGCGGCAGGTTGATTCCGACAGACCGTAGCCTTCGATGACCGGGCGATCAAACAGCGACTCAAACGTCTTCAGCACCCCGACCGGAACGGGAGCCGAGCCGCACAGCGCAAACCTGAACCGGCCCACGTTGAGTCCCTCGGGCACCCCTTGCGGATATGAATGGTTGAGCATCGAGAGCATTGTCGCGACCGAGCCAAAGTAGGTCACGCCGTATCGCGAGATCGTCTCCCAGTGACGCGAAGCGCTGAAGCGCGGCGCCAGCACGATGCTGCCGCCCACCCACAGCGCCGCCATTGCAGTGGTCATCAGCGCATTGACGTGGAACAGCGGCATTATCATCAGCGAGCGATCGTCCTCGGTCAGATGAAGCCACTCGGCTATCTGCTGAGCGTTCGATATCAAGTTGCCGTGGGTGAGCTGCACGCCCTTGGGCTTGCCGGTGGTGCCTGAAGTGTAAATGATGACCGCTTCATCGCCGGCGGTGAGTTCAGGGTTCCGGGTTCCGGGTTCAGTGTTCGGAGGTAAACCCGGAGTTAAACCCTGAACCCGGAACCCCGAACCCGAAACTCCTGAAATCGACCACTGACCACTCTCTTCGACCACAATCACGCTTCGCAATGACGAGAGGTGCTTGCGCGCTTCGTCGAGATGGGCGAGCAGGTCCGGCTGAGTAACCACCGTTTGGGCTTCGGAGTTGGAGATGATGAACTCGATTTCTTGAGGCTTGAGCAGCGCGTTCACGGGCCCAGCCCAGGCGCCGATCTTGAAGCAAGCGAAATAAAAGATAAGATACTCGGCACGATTTGTGAGCAACAGACTCACCCTATCGCCTTTTCTCACCCCAAGAGAAAGCAGAGCGCCGGCTGCGCGATTCACTTCATCATCGAACCCGCGATAGGTAAACACGCGGCTGTCGGATTCGAGAAAGAGAAACTCTTTTTCGGGGGAGCGCTCGACTTGTGCTTCAAGGAGGTCGCGTATGTTTTCGGGCGGCCGATCGGGCATGCGAGCATCTTATCGAAAAGGCGCAGGGCGGAAAAGCGCGTTGAATTTTGCTCGGCGATCGCGAATCGCTAGCCCCTCGCTGTTTGACTTCGAACCAGAGCCACGGATAGATTTGCGTCACCAAGCAGATAGCCGGAGGAGAACGGATGTCGATCAAGTCAGATACTTGGATCAAGCGCATGTCGCGCGAGCACAAACTGATTGATCCGTTTGAAGAAAAGCTCGTCCGCAGCGTTGACGATCGCCGCATCATAAGCTGCGGGCTTTCAAGCTACGGTTATGAATGCCGTCTCGCGCTCGACGAGTTCAAGTGTTCTTGCGCGTGAGGTATACTAATGCCAAAGAAACAATACCACTCCGACGGAGGCAGTATGAGCGGAGCGTTAGTCCAGGATGCTACGCAGGATGACCTGGTCGATAAGGGCCAGCAGTTCTATGACCGGCAGTTGAAGGCTGTCTTGGAGCCGGACCACGCGGGGAGATTCGTTGCCATTGAGCCGGATTCGGGCCGGTACTTTCTAGCCGACACTGGAAGAGCGGCCCTGCGTGCGGCCCGCGCCGAGGTCCCTGGCAAACTTTTTTATCTCGTCCGAATCGGACATCGCGCAGCTTACAGAATCGGCGGCTATGGCTCACGAACGAGGTAGTGTAAACAGCGCACGAGAGGCGCTTGTTTAGGTGAGACCTCGGAGGACGGATGTCGATCAAGTCAGATACTTGGATCAAGCGGATGTCGCGCGAGCACAAACTGATTGATCCGTTTGAAGAAAAGCTCGTCCGCAGCGTCGACGATCGCCGCATCATAAGCTGCGGGCTGTCGAGCTACGGTTATGATTGCCGTCTCGCGCGAGATGAGTTCAAAGTCTTCTCACCGGTGGCCGGCACTGAAATCGATCCGAAGAACTTCGATCCCAACAGTCTGCTCGATGTTCCGATTCGCCGCGCCGAAGATGGGTCCGACTACTGGCTGCTCCCACCGCACTCTTACGCGTTGGGCGTGACGATTGAGCGGTTCCAGATCCCACGCAACGTCACCGCCCTCGCTATCGGTAAGAGCACCTACGCGCGGTGCGGGCTGATGGCCAACACGACCCCGCTCGAAGCCAATTGGTGCGGACGGCTTGTCGTCGAGCTGTACAACGCGGCGAACCTTCCCGTGCGGCTCTACGCAGAAGAAGGCTTCATTCAAATCCTGTTCTTCGAATCAGACGAGGAATGCGAAACCAGCTACAGCGATCGAGGTGGGAAGTATCAAGATCAGAAAGGGCTGACGCTGGCCAAGCTGTGAGCTTCACGTGGGACCTTTCTATGCGCCGTTTGCAGCGGCACTCCAAAGTTTTCCTACGTGTCATATGACCGAGCCGTTCACGCGACTAATCGAGTGCACACAGAGTTATCGCTGAATCGGAGCTGATGGAGACCGAAGAGCTAAAAGCCTTGCTCGAGCAGCATCACGCGTCCAGCTTCGGTTGGGCTCTGGGCTGTTGCCGGCGCGATACTGCCGATGCCGAAGACGTGCTTCAGATTGTTTATTTGAAAGTACTCGAGGGCAAAGCCCGCTTCAACGGCGCCGCGTCTTTCAAGACGTGGCTGTTCGCGGTGATTCGCAAGACGGCTGCTGATCAGCGCCGCAAGAATCTCGTACGCGCGTTGACC
Source organism: Acidobacteriota bacterium (assembly GCA_038040445.1). Classification (NCBI taxonomy): domain Bacteria; kingdom Pseudomonadati; phylum Acidobacteriota; class Blastocatellia; genus Candidatus Onstottus; species Candidatus Onstottus frigus. The sequence goes on from JBBPIG010000023.1 coordinate 11,922, forward strand.
ATGCTGAGAGCCGCTGAACGGGGAACAGGCGCGACTCGAACTGAACGCCCGGATGAATCGGCCTATCGCGCGGAGATTCAGGATGTGTTCCGGCGTGCGCTGCCTCGGCTTCCAAGGCGACAGCGCGAAGCGTTGGAGTTGGTCTTTTATCACGAATTGAACCTTCAAGAAGCAGCCACGGTTATGGGTGTGTCGCTCGGCTCGGCTCGCACCCATTACGAACGCGGGAAGAAACGGCTGCGGCAACTCTTGGAAGAAACGGAATCGCTTTATGAATCTGAATGGAGACGAGAAGAGAATCCGGCAACTGTTCCGTGAGCTGAGTTGCGACGAGCAGCGCCGCGCGCCTGAGTTCGCCGGCGTCCTCGAAGCTGCCAACTCCGGAACAGCAGGCTCGCGACATCGGACTCGTTCCTTTGCGCTCGCGCCGGCAGTCGCGGCGCTATGCGTTGGGATGCTGATCGCGGTGAGCTTCGCTGTGCGGCATTCGAAGCCTGAGGCGCCGGCCGCGCCGACGGAAGCCGCAGTGTCGCCGCAGTCAACGGAACGCCCAACGAGGGATGTCTCTGCCCCACAGGTCGCTGACACGCCGGGCAAGGCGGAGCGGCGAACCATCATCAGGCGCATTCCGAGGCGGAGGACTTCGGACGAATTAGCGATTCGTATGAAGTCACTCTCCGCATGGCAATCGCCAACTGCGTCGCTGTTGAAGGCGCCCGGCGAAGATATATTCAAGTCGCTTCCCCGGCTGGGAGAATCGTTGCAGTCGATAAAATCTTTCTCACCTGACGAATTCAATTGAACGGAGGCCGATCATGAAACTGAGAGTCATTGGGTTATTTGCTTTCTTGCTTGTCGTAGCGGTTGTCGCCGTTTCGCAGCATCCGCCGCAGCCCGCGCAACCGCAGCATCCGCGGCCACCGATGGGGCCTGATCCGATCGCGCAGAACCTGTTCCCACCCGATCTGGTGATGCACCACCGGCAGGCGCTGGGTCTGACCGAAGACCAAAAAGCCGCTATCAAAGAAGAGATGATGAAGGCGGCTGCTCGGTTCCACGACCTGCAATGGCAGATGCAAGATGAAATCGAGACAATGGCCGGGTTGACGAAAGGCGCCAACGTCGATGAACAGAAAGTCCTGGCGGAGCTCGATAAGATCCTGGCCATCGAACGAGAGGTGAAGCGGACTCAATTGATGCTCTCGATCCGCATTAAGAACAAATTGACCTCGGAGCAGCAAGCGCAGATCCTGGAGATTCAGCGAGCCTTCCACGAACGAAGGGCGCCTGAGAGGTAAAGACCAGGGAGGAAGTGACGCCTCCGCGGCGTCACTTCCCTCCTCTCCTAACCCTCGCCGACTCAAACCACGCGGCTGCAACTTAGCGACAGCTCTTCCCTACAAAGCACGAGAGCGATCCACCGATTGACGAGGCCGGCTTCAACCCGACCGGTCGTCACGAGTCGATTGCTTGCCCACCTCAAGGCTTCGCCATATAATCCAGCCGGACGAACGAAGAGAACCTAGCAAGCGAACGTTAATATGCCTGTCAGCGAAGAATATCTCGATTACGTCGTCGATCAACTTGGATGCGTTGGCGAGATCGTCTCTAAAAGGATGTTCGGCGGAGTGGGGCTCTATCGCGACGGCTTGTTCTTCGGGCTGATCGCCGGCGACGCGCTCTATTTCAAGGTTGACGATGACAATCGGCGAGACTACGAGGCCGCCGGGGCAAAGCCATTTCAGCCGTACGGCGAAGAGTCCTATTCGATGGGTTATTATGAGGTGCCTGTAGATGTGCTCGAGGATGTCGATCAACTCAGAGTGTGGGCGCTAGGAGCAGTGGGTGCTGCCGAGCGAAAAGCATCGTCGCGCAAAACGAAGAAAAAGAGTTCGTAGTTCGTACTCAGGCTCGTGATCGGGAAGGTGGGCTTGCCCCCGCTGTCAATTAGGAGCGCACTTGCTCATTCATCGGCCGGGGCAAACCCACCCTCCCGACCACGAGCTTGAGTACGAACTACGAACTGGCTGGAGTTAGACATGTCACGATTGAAAGAGTTTCAAGGAATCGAGGGCCAGGACTTCTTCGAAATGGATCGAGGGTTCCAGGCTCTCTTGAAAGACCTGCTGACCGAAGAAGAACGTTCACCTGTCTTCAATTCGCTTCACCGCTGCGCCAGACTGGTTGCGGGCCGCTGGAACAATCTCGCTCGCGAAGCCAGCAGGCCCGAGCACCTGCCCAGTATAGTCAAATACGATCGCGCCGGCGGTCCGGTGGAGCAAGTCGATCTCGGCCCATTCACTCGCCACCTTCGCCGCGAGGTTGCCGAGTTCGGCGTGCTCACTGACGCGAGAAGCGACGTCCACAAGTTTGCGCTGGTCTATTTGCTCGCGCACAACGGCGAAGCCTCGGTGAACTGCGGCTTCAGTTGTACTGACGGATTGATTCGGGCCGTCCAAGCCTGCGGGTCCGAGTTTCTGCGCGATACCTACTTACCGCTACTGCTCTCAGTTGAGACGCCGCTCGCCGGCGCACAGTTCGTCACTGAACAAGATGGCGGGTCTGACATCGGCGCGATCGAAACCGAAGCGAAACCAAACTCGGATGGAACCTGGTCGATCACCGGCGAGAAGTGGTTCTGCTCGAACCCCGACGAGTATTTTCTGGTAGCCGCCCGGCCGCCTGGCGCTCGCGCGGGAACGGCCGGCGTCGCCGTGTTTCTTGTGCCGAGGGTATTGCCCGGCGGACAGCTCAACAAGATCTCGTTCAAGCGGCTTAAAGACAAGCTTGGCACTCAATCGCTGCCGACAGCCGAGATGGATTTCAATCAAGCGACCGGGTGGGTCATCGGTGACCCGGCCGACGGATTCAAGACGCTGATGAACTACGTCATCAACACGTCGCGGGTGCACAATGCCGCGAACGCCTGCGGCTTCCTGCACCGGGCGTTCCTCGAGGCTCGCAACTATGCGCGCCAACGCGACGCGTTCGGCGGAGCGATAATCAACTATCCGCTGGTTCAGGAGACGTTGATCTCGCTGCTTGAAAGATGCTGGCGCTATCGAGTGCTGACCTTCAAGCTGGTTTCGATGATCGACGAGCACGGTCTCAGCCCGGCGGACGCCGGCCAATCAATGTGGCAGCGCTTCCTGATCAACCTGGCGAAGTACCGATCGGCTTCAACGCTCACGGCCTCGATTCACGAAGCCATCATGGTCCTGGGCGCGAACGGGACCGTCGAAGACTTTACCGTCCTGCCAAGGCTCTTGAGAGACGCGATGATCATCGAGACCTGGGAAGGAACGCACAACACGCTTTGCCTTCAGATCGTGCGCGATGCGGTGAAGTCTGATTTGATTGAACGCTGGCGGGCCGAGATCAATGCTACGCTGAGCGAATGGCCGCGTAGCTTTCTATCTCAGACCCGGTCGCGTTTCGAGCAGACTCTGAGGCAGACGCTGGATGAAGTCTCCGCCAATCGGCTGGCGGATCGCGCCTGGGCCGCAACTCACGCGCGGCAGCTCGTGGACCGCATGGGCGCTCTGTTGGAGCTGGCCTGGATGGCCGCGACTGCGTTGCGCTCCGCCGATGATGATGCGACCCCGGCATTGTTGACGGTCGCGTCCGCACACTTCTTACTGCCCAACCTCAACGTGTTCGATGAATCCGGTTTTGGCGCTACCGCCCGGCACTGGGCGGCGTTGATTGACGAAGCTCCGGTGAAGGCGAACCTGGAAGGTTTTTGAGAGGTCACAGGGAGCTTACCCCGGTCTTCGCCCCACCACGCAGCGCCACAGGTCCAAACAATCGAATGAAATACTTTGCATATTTACGTCATGTAGATATGGCGGTCAGTTGCGAGCAGTGAAAACACGGTCTCTAATGTTCTCGACCCTCCAACCTAACCGTCCTCAGCCATCGTTAACCGTAGACTAACCCAGAAGGTGCAGCCATGGCATCCCCTCGTACTAAGCGACTCAGCATTATAGGGTTCACCATGATTCTGGTGATTGTACCCTTTTGTTTGTACTACCTGTTCTTCGTTGAATCACAAAGCGGATATTTCACGAAACGGAACTTTCGTGTTCTTGCTGACATTGGCGGTCAGATGAAAGTGAAAATTGACAATCTTGGCATCAGCTTGATCAATGCGGTGAAGAATGCTGAGCAGGAGAAGAAAGAGATCGTGAGCATGAGAGGCACAAAGGCCGAGAAGAAGGACGAGAACAAGAGCGAGAAGCACGGCGGGAAGAAGGCCGAAATGAAGGCGGTGAAGCAGCCCGAGAAGCCAGTGACCGAGAAGTTGCAGAGTTCGTTAGCGCTCATTGATAATTCGGGAACCAGCCTCAAGTACGATCCGAGCCCCTGGGCTCAGCAGACCATCAAGCAGATGCCAGCGGCCGAAACCCGGAGGCAAATCAGGATCCAGCCAAGACCGCGCCCGTCGAACGCAAATACGAGCGGCGCGAATTCCAACGCGAGGCCCGCACAACCCACTCCAACCACAAGCGCAACCACCGACCGAGTGGTTTCCAACTCAAGGCCTGCTCCTTCGAACGTAACCGCGAGCAACAACTCGCGAGCAAAGAGGAAGACCGGGCCCTCTTCGTCGAGTCCGAACTCAACGCCGTCGGGTCCCGCGCCGACCGTCGCTCTAAGCGTAAAAGCTGAACAGGGATCCTTCTGGCTCAACCTCGAGTATCAGGCTGGCAAGAGAAACCTTGTCGCCAAGAGCGAAATCAACAAGCTCTTCGACCCGTTTGTAGCTCGCTACGTAATCGATGAGAGGAGCGAGATGCAAAACCCTCTTTTCGATGAAGTGCTCGTCGCCGAGCAACAAGACGGAAGGGTAATCTTCGAGCACGGTCAGCCGGGGCTGAGCATAGTCAGCCTGGACAGTTTGCGTAACGACAAGGGTGGGGAATTGGAGTTGGATCTGGCGAACCAATCGAGCACCCTCGCAAACGTTCAGTTGGGCGGCGCCGACTACAAGCTTTTCGTGCAACCTGTAAGGCTCACTCTCTCGGCAAGCGGTGACGACAATAATCAGGGAGTAAGGTGGGTGGTTTGCGGATTAACCCGCATCGATCACTTCAGAGACCAGACCTACGCTGTTTCCTACACCGTATTGATCATATTCACGTTCACGGCCTTGCTGGCCGCGCTTAGCTGGCCGCTGTTGAAACTGCGTCTAATGGGCCCAAAGGACAGACTGCGGCGCAGCGACTTCGCGCTTACGGCCTTTTCCGCGCTCATGGGAACCACGCTTTTGACATTCTTGCTTTTGGACGTTTACACCTACGTCAACCTCGAAAAGACCCTCGACGCTCAGCTCAAGAACCTCGGTGCCGGCATTCGCTCGAACTTCCAGCAGGAGCTTGGCAGCGTGCTCGCTCAGTTGTGGCGCTTCGACAAGCGAGTGAAGAAGCTCGCAACCAGGGAGCGTTCTGGCGCACTCGCAGACCTCCACGCATCGAAGCTGTCCCCGATACCCAAAACGAAGGGCAATGCGAAGAAGGTGTCGGAGTTTACCGCGAACCTCCTGGCGGGAACGCTCGACTGGGAGACTGCGGCCTACCCCTACTTCAACTCTGTCACTTGGGCCGATGCCACTGGGCTCCAGCGCATAAAGTGGACAACACGATCCGAGACAACAGCGTTCGTCGATGTGTCCAGCAGGTCTTACTTCACTAACGCACGAGACAAAAACTTTTGGAAGCTAAGACACGGCGGAAGAGAGTACGAATACGCCTTCGAGCTGGTGAATTCGAAGAACACCGGCGAGAACGTTGCGATCGTTTCGACCCGGGCGCCCGATTCGAAGTGGGTTTCCAGCATAGACACGAGGCTCGCGTCATTGATGGGAACGGTATTGCCGTCCGGGCACGGCTACGCAGTGATCAATAGCACTGGCGATGTCCTGTTTCACTCGGACGAGGTTAACAACCTTGAAGAGCAGTTCTTCGAGGAGTGCGATAACGATCGGCTCCTTCGCGCAGCCGTTCACGCTCGCGCTAGCGAATTCGTTAACACTCAGTATCTGGGCAAGGGCCACCGTCTGTTCGTAAGCCCAATCTCCGGCACTCCCTGGATGCTCGTCGTGTTCAGGGATAAGCAGATGGCTCGCACTATCAACCTCGAGATTCTTACGCTGTCGCTTGTTCTCTATCTCGTCTTCGCGGTAGTTGGGCTCCTTGTCGTCTCGATCGTCTATCTACCTCGGCGCGGCGAACGCATACGCCGGCTCTGGCCTAACGAGCGGAACGCCGGACTGTACGATCGGCTCATAGCTGTCAATACGGTACTTGTGGTGGTGTTCCTGATTGTGGCCTGGAGAGTGAAGAGCGAAACACTGCTGGTGGTTTGTTGCTTTCTGCTTCCGTCGCTCGCAACCGTGCTCGGAGCTTTGATACTGAAGGACGCTACGGTCGGCTACAGCGGAGACGATTCCAAGACCGCCGAGCGGCTGAAACTTCTCTCACGGCTCTCGTATCGAAAGGGCTATGCGATTGCATTGGTCGGATCTCTGATTCTAATGAGTATACTCCCGGCATTGGGGTTTTTTCAGATCGGCCGCAATTTCGAGATGAGGTTAATGGTCAAGCATGGGCAGGTAAGTCTCGCGAGAGCACTCGAGCGGCGGGCCACACGTATCGACGCGCAGTACGCCTCTATCAATATCGGCTCAAGCGAGGACCAGAAGAACGCGTTCTTGAAGGGGCGCCTGGACCCCGTGTCGCCGAAGCCGAACCTGGACATTTACGATTACTTCTTCTTCACGACATTGCATTCCGGGGCCAATGTGGATGCCTCGCTCTTTGTTCCACAGCAACCCGGCAAGCTCGATTCTGTGCTTACGCAGTTACGCCCCCTCTACAACCAAACCTGCATAGAGAGTCAGGAGCTGGCGCGAGGCGAGTCAGCGGATGGGCTCTGGAGTTGGGGACAGGACGTTCAGGGCCGCTTTCGCTTGCAGAAGGGTAAGGACGGCCGTAATGGAGAAATGGCGCTTGCCCTTGTTTCAAACGTTCCACTATTCGAAATTCCCGATACTCTTCCGAAGTGGCTGATTGTGATTCTGGGCTTGGGGGGAATGTGTGTGTTGGTGTATCAGCTTGTCCGTTTTGTCACGCGGCATTTCTTCTTCCTCGACCAAGACAAGCCTCGGACTATCGTCGCTGGTGCATCCCCATCTCCGAACAATCTCGCTATTTTGCGACCGCCAAACGGCAAGGGATGGAGGCCGGAGAATTCCCACCCGATTGATTTGAGCCAAGTGAGCAGCTGGCCGGGATGGGCCAACACGAAGGCGTATGCACCCGCGACGGCAAAAACCATTGTTCTGGAGAACTTCGAGCATGATATGGATGACCCGGCGGCGAATCGCGAGAAGCTCCAGGCCATCGAGCGGTTCTTGAGTGAGAGCCGACGAGTCGTAGTTGTCTCGACCGTCGATCCCTTGCGCTTCCCCATCTCGGCGGGGGGCGATAATCCGGCCGCGTCTTCCAACGGTGCTGGCAAGGAAGCGTCGACTGAGCCCGAAGCCAAAGGTGAAAAGAAACCCGCGCCCGCAGCAGCCCCCAAAAAGACAAACGCAGCGGAAGGCGATCAGGCGACGGCTCGATGGTCAATAGCTTTCAGCACGTTCGTGACAGTGTTTTCTCCAGACATTGCTGAACCGGAGGTCGGAGAAAGGAGCGCCGACTTCCGTCGCGTTATGGAAGCCAATCGGCCCTGGCGCTACCTCGAAAAAATCGGCAAAGAGATCGCCGGTAATGGCACAAGTCAGGAGGGAAAACCTCTGGACCGCGCCGCTAGAGAAGAACAGATCAATGAGGTAGTCGATCAGGCGCGAGCTTATCATCAGGCGCTATGGGCGACTTGTTCCCAGGATGAGCGGTGCGCGCTTATTCATCTTGCGCTTGATGGGATGATCAGCTCAAAGAACACCGATGTACGGCAGTTGTTGAAGCGAGGGCTTGTCGTTCGCGATCCGGGACTGCGGTTGATGGACGAGAGCTTCCGGCGGTTTGTGCTCTCGGCTTCCCACGGTGAAGATATAGACGCGTGGCGCCAGGCCGGAAGCAGCAATTGGGAATTGATGAAGGCCCCGTTGTTGCTGATTCTGCTTAGCGTCGCCCTATTCTTGTTCGTCACTCAGAAAGAGGTTTACGATTCCTCCGTCAGCTTTTTGTCAGCGCTTACTGCGGGACTCGCAGCGCTGTTCAAGCTGTTCGGCATGTTCCAGAAGAAAGGCGCCGGCGTCGTCGACGTTTGAGTGCGCTGCTCGTCGCCTTTGGAATTTTGGCTACGGCGTTTTTCGCCTTAGTTAAAGGATGGTGCAAGCAACGAGCAATGACGGAGTTTGCCTCCACCTGCTTCGGCCACACATCCGACCAGTAGAGCCCTTTTTTTCTTTCTTGCTCAGTTCCTTTCGTTTTTCGCTCTCCCCAACCAGGCGTTCATGCTTTCGCTCGGCTCAGTTCTGCAGAATTCCCTGTCCCATCTCGCGCAACTCTTCCCAGATCATATCCTCCGCGTCGTCCGCCTTGTGCGCATCGCCCGATTTGTTGTCCGCGATGTCCAGCAGTTCTTCGACTTTATCTCGAAACTCAGGATGCCGATTCAATCGCTCCGCCAGTTCTTCAGATCGTTTCTTGTCCGATTTCAAAGTGGCCACGGGACTACCTCGCTCGCGACTTGTCTTCGGTGCTCATCGCACCTTGGGGCCACCTGCTACGGCACTTCTGGAAGGCTTGCCTTAATTATGGCTCAAGTCCCACTCTTAATCATATTCAGTTCACGGCGCTCTCTGAACGCCGCCTTGACTTGATCTCTCCAAATTCATAACCTCGAACCGTATTTCAACCCCGCAACTCTTCAACAGGAGCACTCGATGAGCACACGTATGTACACGCTGCCCGTGGAGCAAACGCAGTGGCATGTTCCGGGCGTCGGCTCGACAACCATTTTCAACTGGGAATATGACGAGGGCCGCGACAAACTGCTCGGCCTCTACGAGAAGGGTAAGACCAAGCAGTGGAACTCGAACGATCGGCTCGACTGGTCGCTGGAAGTCGACCTTTCGAACCCGCTTGGGTTCCCCGACTACTACGTTTCGATTTATGGCTCGGAAATCTGGAACAAGATGGACGAGAAGGACCGCTCGCTTGTGCGGCTTCACCTGGACGCCTGGCGCTTCTCCCAGTTCTTGCACGGCGAGCAGGGCGCGCTGATCTGCGCGGCAAAGATCGTCCAGACCGTGCCCGATATCGACTCAAAGTTCTACGCTGCGACTCAGGTGTTCGATGAAGCTCGCCACGTCGAGGTCTACTCGCGTTACCTGCGAGAGAAGCTGCAACTGGCCTATCCGGTCAACATTCATCTGAAGACGCTGCTCGACCAGGCCATCACCGATTCGCGATGGGACTTCACCTATCTGGCCATGCAAGTAATCATCGAGGGGCTCGCTCTGGCTGCATTCAACACGATCCGAGACCTTGCGACCGAACCGCTCGGCAAAGCGCTCACTGCTTACGTCATGCAGGACGAAGCGCGGCACGTGGCGTTTGGAAGACTCGCGCTGCGCGACTACTATCCGCAGCTCAGCGAGAAAGAACGAGACGAGCGCGAAGAGTTCGCGGTCGAAGCCTGCTACTTGATGCGCGACCGGTTTATGGGCGAAGAGATCTGGGACAATCTGGGTCTGGGCGCGGACGCTTGCGTAGAGTTTGTGCGAGTGTCGCCGTTCATGCAGCAATACACAAAGATGCTGTTCTCGCGAATCGTGCCGACGATTAAGGACATCGGGCTATGGGGCTCGCGTATCCAGAACGCATTCGTCGAAATGGGCGTGATCGAGTTCGCTGCCGTTAATGTGGAAGAGCTGGGCCAGGCTGACGAAGCAGTCGCCGCCGAGTACGACAAGCTTCGCGCGGCTCGCGACGCTCACGTCAACAGCGTGATCGCCGAGGCGTAGCTCGTCACGCAGGACTTAAACACAAAGGCGCGAAGACACGAAGAACAGCGAGTTCAGAGTACCAGCTTCAGCTTGCTCCGGTACTGACTAGCAAGCTCAAGCTTGTACTCTGAACTCGCCGACTCCGTGTCTTGGTGTTGTGAAACGATTATGAAGAAGAAAATCCTGATCACACTGGCTGTGATTCTGCTGCTCTTGCTCGGCGCGTTCTTTTTTGTCCTGCCCGCGCAACTCGAAAAGAGAGTGAACGTTTCTCTCAGCCCGCCTCCGTACATGGCGTCCGAACGCGCGGTCGAGCTTCACAAGAAGCTGCTGGTTGCCGACTTGCACGCAGACTCACTCCTGTGGGATAGGGATTTGCTCGATCGCGGCACTCGCGGCCACGTCGATGTACCCAGGCTGATAGATGGCAACGTAGCGCTGCAAGCTTTCACCGTGGTCACCAAGACGCCTTACATTTGGAAAATGAACATCGAGCGCAATGATGACACCAGCGACAACATAACCATCCTTGCGATTGCCGAGCGCTGGCCGACTTCGACTTGGAACAGCCTGACCCAGAGAGCGTTGTATCAGGCGAGCAAGCTACAGGACATAGCGGCGCGCTCCGGTGGGAAGTTCACGGTGATCAAATCGGCGGCCGAGCTTTCGAGCTACCTCGATCGCCGCATAGCCGAGCCTCACATCACCGCAGGTTTTCTGGGCATCGAAGGCGCGCAAGCCCTGGACGGTGACCTCGCGAACATCGATGTCTTGTTCGACGCCGGCTTTCGAATGATGTCGCCGTCGCACTTCTTTGACACCGACATCGGGGGCTCGGCGCATGGCGTCGAGAAGGGCGGCCTTACGGACAAGGGCAAAGAGATGATCAAGCGCATGGAAGCTAAGCGAATGATCGTTGATGTCGCGCACGCTTCGGCGAAGACTATCGACGACGTGCTGGCCCTCGCCACTCGGCCCGTTTTCGTTTCGCACAGCGGCATGAAGGGCACGTGTGACAATCAGCGCAACCTTAGCGACGAACAATTGAAAGGGATCGCGCGAACCGGCGGCGTGATAGGAATCGGCTACTGGGATACGGCGGTGTGCGGAAACGACGCGACGGCTATCGCAAAAGCGATCCGCTACGCGGCAAGTCTAGTCGGGGTCGATCATGTTGGGCTTGGCTCAGACTTTGATGGGGCCGTCACCACGCCCTTCGACACCAGCGGCCTGGTACAGATCACCGACGCGCTGTTAGCAGAGGGATTCACCGATGAAGAGATTGGGAAGGTAATGGGCCGAAATGTTCTGCGGCTGCTGATACAGAATCTTCCGTGATGCTTAATCTAAGGGTCTTTGCGGCTTTGCGGCTTGGCGTGACCCAGACTCTCGCAAAGGCGCAGAGACGCAAAGCCGCCAAGAACGGAACCTCGGTCACTGCGAACGGTAATTCGTGAACTGCGTATCTATGCCGAAGTCATTTTCCTTAAGCACCGCGATGACTTTTTGAAGAGTGTCGCGGTCCTTCCCGGAAACGCGCACGAAGTCGCCGTTGATCGAAGCCTGCACTCTGAGCTTTGTGTCCTTGATAAACTTTACGATCTCGCGCGCCTTCTCGATTGGTATTCCCTGCTGAAGCGTCACCGTCTGGCGGACGCTGTCCTTGGCGGCCGGCTCGATCTTGCCGTACGAGAGCGCCTTCAATGACACGGCTCGGCGCACGAGCTTTTGTTGAAGCACATCGTTCATAGAGCGCAGCGTGAATTCGCTTGCCGTCGCGAGTACCAGCTTGTGCTCCTTCTCGTCGAGCTCGATGGTCGAGTTGGTGCCCTTGAAGTCGTACCGCTGAGTGATTTCTTTGATTGCCTGGTTGACGGCGTTTTTCACTTCGGCCATGTCAACTTTCGAGACTACGTCGAATGTGTTTTGCTGTGCCATGTTTGCGCCGTTAACTATACCAGCGATCGGCACGTTCAATCGAACCGGATGGAGCGCTTGTACGAACACGAAAGGCGAGGCTCACCGCCATCTGGAGATCCGAGCGGGGGAATCTGACAAGCTACGAGGTGAGAGTGAAATCGAGGATTGCGTAGTAACAGAAAGGGCCACGCCAGAGCGTGGCCCTTTCTTAGACACAGAACCCGCGGCGCTTGTCCGCGTGTCCTTTGTGAGCGGCCGTCTATCGCCGCCGCCTGTTCTTGTAAAGATGATACAAGGCGCCCCCGCCGCCGCCGAGTAACGCGCCTATGCCGGCTCCCTTTCCGCCGCGAGCAATAGCGCCAATCCCAGCGCCCACCGCAGCCGGTCCTGCGATCGTCAGTATCAAGTTCCTCATTGAATGATCTTTGCGCGGCTCAGCATAATATCTCGCCCCGGCTACCCTCGCTCTGCGTGACGAATAACGCGGAGCATACCGAGCTCGCGACGCGACCGATGTATTCTGGGTCGTCGCGCAATCCTGGTGACCGTCACGATATCCTGCCCTGTAGCCGTCCTCGTAGGACTGGCTGGAGGCCGTCCCGCTTGTATTGGCTGCGGAGTCCGACGCGGCCTCTGACTGCTGCGCTACTGTCTGCGCGCTCGGATTTGTTTGGGCAAGCGCAGCCGGAGCATCCGCGCTCTTCCCATTTGAGACCCACGCAAGGCCACCCAGCACAAGTGCAACCGCAATCAACGTCGCGATGAAAGTTTTACCTGTTTGTATGTACATAGTACATTCCTCCCGTCGAGCAGTTTGGGTTTAACTGCTTGATGATAAGCTCCGACTAAAGGATGCCCTTCAATCAACCTGAGAATTCTGCAAGCTGGGTGCCAGAAAGCTTGCCGCGCAATGGATGTACCGTGGACTAGTCTGCGGATTATTCGACCGCGGAACAGTACTCGGTCACACTCAGTACCAGACAGTCTACGGGACATCAATCTATTTTTCCCTCGCCTTGGGTTTCACGATGACTGCCGGAATATCCTGGTCGCGCACCATTTTGTTGAACGCCGGCAGATCGCTCCGGATGATCTGGTCGAGCCTCTGCAACTGAGCGTTTATTTTTCCCACCAGCTCCTCGTACACCGCGTAAGTCTGGTCAGTCGGAGAGGCGTCCGCGCTACTGGCCACTCCAGTGAGCGCGGCGAGTTTGTTGTTCAGCCGAATCGGATAGTTCAGCGGGTCCTGACTGCTCTGATTCTTGGTCTGGTATAGCTCCTCTTCGACTGCCGTGAGCTTCGCCTTTAGCGACTTGGCTGCGTCCGCGATCGCCTTGCCGCTCGGCTGGTCCTTCAATCTGTTGGTGATGTCGTCGATCTGTTTGCGCGCGTCGCGGATCTGCAGGACGGCCTCGCTCGTCTCGCTGAACTTATCCCGAATCTTCAACAGCAACTCGAGCTGCTTCGCAAAGTCGGCCTGTGTCGTCTCGAGCCGCGGATCTTTCTTCACCTCAAAGCTCTGCGTCATCGTCTTACCGTCGACACTGAGCTTGATTTGATAGCCGCCGGGGACGATTCGAGGACCGGTCGTGCTTCCCGCCCACATTATCAGACCAGGGAACCGAGTCGCATCCGGATACCTCATATCCCAAACGAAGCGATTCAGCCCTGCTTCTGCAGGCGCTCTACGCGGGCCGCCGCCCCCAAAGAAACCCTCTTCGTCACCGGTCGGCGCGGCCGGCGCTTGTCCATCGCTCGCTCTGCTTGTGAACTTCCTGATCGAGGTTCCCGAAGCATCGGTGAGCTCGAGCGAGACCTCACCCGCGGGTTTGTTCTTGAGGTAGTAGTAGATTACCGCGCCGGCGGCGGGGTTCCGCCCGACAGCCGCGCTTCCGCCACCGCCTCCGCCGAAGCCTCCTCCTGGCAGTCGATAAGTGTCTTCGGGCTTGAACAAGTAAGCATCCGCCTTAGCTGCATCCGCGAGCTGATACAGGACCGGTAGATCATCAAGCACCCAGAAGGAGCGGCCCTGAGTTGCGGCGACCAGGTCTTTCTCGCGCTTGTGAACCGCAAGGTCGGTTATCGGCACGACGGGCAGGTTGAGTTGAAGCGACTGCCAGTTGTCGCCGTCGTCAAAAGAAACATACAGGCCAGTCTCGGTCCCGGCATACAGCGTTCCGCGACGATTAGGGTCTTCGCGGATCACGCGCGTGAACGCGTTGTCGCGAATGCCATTCGTGATCTTCTTCCACGTCTTGCCGTAGTCATTCGTTTTGTAGAGGTACGGTTGGAAGTCATCGAGCTTGTACATCGTAGCGGCGACATAAGCCGTGCCCGCGTCGAACGCCGAAGCATCGATCGAGTTGATTTGAATCCACTCGGGCATGCCGGGGGGTGTGACTTTCTGCCAGTTCTTGCCGCCGTCGCGGGTGACGTGCACGAGACCGTCATCAGAGCCGACCCAGATCGTGCCCTTCTCGACGGGCGACTCCATCGCGGTAAAGATCGTGCAGTAGTACTCGACGCTGGTGTTGTCTTTAGTGATCGGTCCGCCCGAGGAGCCCTGCTTGGATTTGTCGTTGCGAGTCAGGTCTCCACTGATTGGCTGCCAGCTCTGCCCTTCGTTGGTCGACTTGAAGAGCACGTTTGCGCCGGCGTACAAGGTGTTCGGATCGTGCGGCGAAAAGAGTATAGGGAAGTTCCATTGGAAGCGGTATTTCAACTCTCCCGCTCCCCAGCCCATCGGGTTCTCGGGCCAGGGGTTCACGTTGCGCTCTTGCCCGGTGCGGCGGTCTTGACGCGTCATCAACCCGCTGTACGAACCTGCATAGACGATTTGAGAGTCCTTCGGGCTTGGCGCAATCCAGCCGCTCTCGCCGCCGCCCACCTCGTACCAATCGGTTCGATCGATGCCTCCTTCGGTCGTGCGGCTCGGGATTCGAACGGTCGAGTTGTCTTGCTGCGCGCCGTAGATGTGATACGGAAAGTCATTGTCGAGCGCGACGCGATAAAACTGAGCAGTAGGTTGGTTGTTGATCGAGCTCCAGCTTCCGCCTCCGTTGAAGCTCACCTCCGCGCCGCCATCGTCGCCTATGATCATTCGCATCGGATCGCCGGGCGCAATCCACAAATCATGACAGTCGCCGTGCCCGACGCGAATGCTAGAATACGTGCGGCCTCCGTCGTTCGACTTATAAAATCCAGTGTTCAGCACGTAGACCGTGTCGGCGTTCTTCGGATCGGCGTAGATGCGTGTGTAATACCAGGCTCGCTGCCGAAGGTTTCGTTGCTCGTTCACCTTCGACCACGTCTTGCCGGCGTTGTCCGAGCGAAACACGCCGCCCTCTTCGGCTTCGATGATCGCCCACACGCGGTCGGAATTCATCGGCGAAACCGTGACACCAATTTTGCCGACCACGCCCCTGGGTAGTCCTTGATTACGAGTGATCTCGGTCCAGGTGTCGCCGGCATCGGTTGACTTGAAGATGCCGCCGCCGGGCCCGCCGCTCTCTAGAGTCCACGGCTGACGATACACTTCCCATAGCGCGGCATAGATAGTATTTGAGTTAGTCGGATCGAGTATCAGGTCCTGCGCGCCCGCTTTGTTGCTACGATAGAGCACCTTCTGCCAGTTCTTGCCGCCATCTGTCGAGCGAAATACGCCGCGTTGTTCATTAGGCCCGAACACGTGACCCAGCGCCGCGACATAAACGATATCGGAGTTGCGCGGATGCACTCGCACGCGGGCGATCTGGCGAGTGTCGTCGAGTCCGGCGTGCTTCCATGTCTTGCCTGCGTCGGTCGATTTGTACACGCCGTCCCCGTGCGAGACGTTTCCGCGAATGGGCGACTCGCCCATGCCCACGTACACAACGTTCGGATCTGACTCTGAGATTCCGATCGCCCCGACCGACCCGGTCTTGAAGTATTCATCCGAGATGGGCTCCCAGCTGCTGCCACCATTATTAGTTTTCCAAACGCCACCCCCGGTCGCGCCAAAGTAGAAGACGTTCTGTTGCGATGTGACGCCGGCGACTGCGGTCGAGCGCCCGCCGCGGAACGGGCCAATGCTGCGCCACTGTAATCCCTTCAGCAGGCTTTGGTCATATCCCTTCTGTTGGGCTTCGATCCTGGTGGGAATACAAAACGAGATGATAAAAAGCACAAACCAAGCGAGCGTGTAGCTCTTCCTCAATCTTCCAATCTCAGTCATCGCAATGCTCCTTCATTGATGGCGTTACGCGTAACGCGAAACCGTTTGCCTGTTTAGAAAAGCTGGATTCGACCACTGGAGTGCTGCGGCTAGAGTCTTATCACGGGAGGCCGGGAGTTTCAAATTGAGCCGCCGAAGTCGATGACGGGCGACGAAATATCTGGACTGCGGCGGCCTTTGTGCGTTGCCGCCGCTTTCTGGTTATCGCCTACGACACGACAGAAAGCGGTGGCAACGCAAAGACGCCACCGCGGTCCAAATACGCGCTCGCTCGATAGTGTCCTGGTCGATCGACCAACACAAGATTAGGACAAACCGTTCCATTCTTATCGTGCATTCGGCTTGATGTGAGGGTAAGATGGCATTGCGGAACGCAGTAAATACCGCCCAGGCTCGATCGAACCTCAATCACCTTCGAGAGGAGCTATGGCAATCACGAACCAACAAACTCACCAACCTCACCAGGGCGCTCGAACGGCTGAGTGGTCTGTAAGCTATAACCAAAGCGACGTCGACAATATCAAAGATCAGATCGAGCAAACCGAATCAGCAAAAAGGCGCTGGCTCTTTCTGGCTCTGATCATCAGCATCGCGGCGCTCGCCGGCGCGATTGTGCTGCTTTCAACGAACTATGCGCTTTACTCGTCGAGCGAATCGGAAAAGAAAAAGCTCACCCAGGAGAACGCAGCGCTCAAATCGCGCGCCGACCAGGCCCAGCAACAACTCGACGCAAAGAACGCACAGGAAGCAAAAATGGCCGAGGCTCGCGCCGAGGCTCAGACGAAGCTCCAGACGCTGCTGCCCGCTGTTCTTCGGGGTAACGCGAGCCCGGCTGAGGTCTCCAGCTTCGCGCGAATGGTCTACGCACTTCCTAACAGCCGGGTGGAGCTGGACACGAAGCCTCCCGACAAATTGTTCCGCAATTGGAAAGTGACCACCGGTTCTACGACCGAAGTGTACACACTGGTTGGAGGGTTCGTTGAAGGCAAGTGGGTCGTTTGCTCTAACCTGGTCGCCCGCAGATGAATCGCGAATCACGCATCAAGCTTGCTTCGGGGTCTGAGCCAGGCCGTAAAGATCGTCCTCGGTAATGGGCGCGGCGGGCGCGGCTGTGTTTGCCTCTCCACTCAGATTGAGCCGGCGGCGCGCGGAGAACATTGCCCCGCGCGCTGGTACCACCGGCGCAAAGGCTGAGAAACCAAGCGGCACGTCGATGTCGATGTAAACCGCTTCCATGCCGCCTCGGATAAAGTAGGCTTCGTGCCAGAAGCCGGTGCCTCCCGAATCCCGCAGAAACTCCTTCCACCACTGCCGGTGTGGTTCCGATCTGGTCCATCTTTCGAGAGATTCAAAATCGCGCCAATACTGCCTCATGCCGGCGTGAGGCGGAAAGAGCGAGAAGAGAAAGTTCTCGTGCAGCAGCAACCCGTCGGGCTCGTCTTCTACGGACTTGGAGATTCTGGGCCCGAAGCCGATCAGGGTTTTTATGCCGGCGAGCATGTTCACTCGCATGCCTAGATAGATGACAACCAGGTCGGGGTAAGCGCTGAGGTCGACAGTCCTGCGGTTGACTTGAGGCTTCATATCGGAACTCATCCCCATCGAGCTGGATGACCCAGGAGATCTACAAATCACTCAGGCTGAGTGACTCTAGGCCTTCGGTGCTTCGGAGACCACCTTTTGTTTGCGCTCGTCAAAGAAAAGCACGCGGCCTTCGCGGTAAGACTGCACGCTCATCCCGATGGTCACCATCGCCTTGTAAGCCGTCAACGCATCGAGCACCGGTTTCTCGCGAGTGCGCACGCAGCGCAGGAAGTTTTCCATGTGAGACTCACGAGGTTCGCAGTTCAGCTTCACTTCACTCGCGCCGTATTTTCCTTCGAACTGCTGCTTCGCGATGCGTGAGGGTGTGACCGTGATCGACTCGACTTTGCCTTCGAACCTTCCATCGGGAACCATCATTATCGTGCCCTCGTGTCCGCGTATCAGCCCGGGGATGTGGGTCTCGTTGGCCATCGAAGAGCTGAGCACCAGCGTATGACCTTGCGCGTAGTCAGCCATCAAATTGAACGTGTCCGGGACCTCGCGCTCGTCTTTAAAGATGTACGTGCCGCCGCTCGCACTCACGCGATACGGAAACTGAGCCTCGCCCCAGCAGATGTTCAGCGGCGCCATCACGTGATAGAAGAGATCGGTCGCGATGCCGCCGGAGTAGTCCCAGTACTTGCGAAAGCGGAAGAAGCGGTCGGCGTCGTACTTGCGCTTCGGCGCCTCGCCAAGCCAGGACTTCCAATCGATGAAGTCCTCGCCCTTGCCATCAGGCCCGGCGGCGGGATCGATCTTCCAGTTCCATTCGCCGCCCGTCGAGTTTCGATGATAAGACCCCTGGCTCATTATCAGCTTGCCGATCATCCCGTCCTGAATTGCCTTGCGAGCCTTCCACCATTGATCCGAGCTTGTGGTCTGTGAACCGACTTGAAGCACGCGCCCACTGGCCTTCACTTTCTCATAGACTCGTTTTGCTTCCTCGATGGTGTGAGTCATCGGCTTTTCAAGATAGACGTCTTTGCCTTTGTCCATCGCATCGATCGCCATGCGCGCGTGCCAGTGATCCGGAGTGGCGATGATGACCGCGTCGACGTCTTTGCGGTCGAGTATCTCGCGATAGTCCATAGAGCCGTCGCACTTCGCCTTCTCTTTGGCCGCATTCAAACGCTTGGCGTAAACATCACACACGGCGACGACGCGAGCCGGGGTGTTGGGCTGCTCACCGGTCTTCATGACCCACCCGAGCAGATCGTTGCCGCGGCCGCCCGCCCCGATCAGGGCGACGTTGACTTGACCGTTCGCGCCTCGCACGTCGCCCAAGACCATAGGCGCTCGATCCAGGACGTTCATTGCCGCGCTTGCGCCGATGGCAGACTTAACGAAGTCTCTGCGATTCAGTTTGGTCCACATAATTAGTCTCCGCGAGCTGAAAGTTTAGAGTTCAAGCTTTAAGTTTAGAGTTCAAGCTTTAGCTTGCCCCTCACCGGCAACCGGAAGGTTGGACTCTGAACGGTTGCGGGCAATATATGACACACCTCAGCCACCAACATCAAGCGGCGGGCCGACAATTCCGCGCCGTGCTCGCTTGATCGACAGGGCCTGAATGGTAGAATCTAGATCGGTTCCGAGTTCAGGGTTCAGGGTTCCGGTTCAGCATCACGGTTCAGCGTCGGCGACTGACGAGTTGAACTCTGAACCCTGAACCCTGAACCCTAAACCGGCATAGGAGACAACCATGAAAAACCTCAGCGACCGTGTAGCGATCATCGGGATGGGTTGCACAAAATTCGGCGAGCACTGGGACAAGAGCGAAGACGACTTGATAGTCGAAGCCGCTTACGAGGCGTTCGAAGACGCCGGCGTCGAGCCTGCCCAGATCGAGGCCGCATGGGTCGGCACGCTTGTATCAGGCATATCTGGGCAAGCGCTCTCGCGCCCGCTCAAGCTTCAGTACATTCCGATCACACGCGTCGAGAACATGTGCGCGACCGGTCAGGATGCTCTTCGCAACGCCGCGTTCGCGGTCGCCGCCGGAGCCTACGATCTGGTGCTGGTCGTCGGGTTTGAGAAGCTGAAAGACTCGGGCTATTCGGGATTGCCGGGCGCTGCTTCGTCGGTGATCGGCGCGGGCAATACAGCGCCAGGAGCTTTCGCGCTCTCGGCCAATCGCTATTTTCACAAGTACGGCGCGGGCAAAGAAGAGCTTGCAAAGATCTCGGTTAAGAATCACTACAACGGCGCGCGCAACAAGAAGGCTCACTTTCAAAAAGAGATCACCATTGAGCAAGCAATGAAAGCGCCGATGATCGCTTCACCGCTTGGATTGTTTGATTGCTGCCCGACGACTGATGGAGCCGCGGCGGCAATAATCACTCGAACCGAGCTTGCGCCGAAGTTCAACAAGGATTTCGTCACGATCAAGGCGATGGGGCTTGCGGTCGGTCCCGGCACTGGAAGGATGGACCCGGACTTTGACTTCACCAGTTTCCCTGAAACGAAAATGGCGGCCAGACAAGTCTACGATCAACTGGGGATCAAAGACCCGCGCAAAGAAGTCAGCATGGCCGAAGTGCATGACTGCTTCTCGATCACCGAAATGATCATCTACGAAGACCTCGGCTTTTCGGAGCCGGGCAAGGCGAAGATCGACATCGACTCGGGCGCGTTCACTTTGAAGGGCGACTTGCCGGTGAACACCGACGGCGGGTTGAAATCGTTCGGCCATCCGATCGGCGCGAGCGGCTTGCGCATGCTTTATGAGATCTATCACCAACTCCAAGGCAAAGCAGGCGAGCGACAAGTGAAAGACATGAAGCTCGGGCTGGCGCACAACCTCGGTGGTAACCCTGGTTCATTCACCTGTTCGATCATTGCGCTCGGGCACCCGTAGGGCCATTGGAAGTCCCGGCTTTGCGGTTCTTTGCGATCCTTGCGCGAACCTGTGTTTTCCGCAAAGCCCGGTATGAATCGTGCCTCCGCGTTCCGCTTCTGAGAACTTTCGAACGCGTGCTATCATTGCCCCGCTTGCGGAGGCGCAGATGGCTTACATCCTCAACGAAGAAGAACAACTAATCCTCGCAACCGTCAAGAAGTTTCTCGACAAAGAAGTCGCGCCGGTTGCGTCGGAGCTTGAACACCGCAACGAATATCCCGACGAGATTGTCGAAGGAATGAAGAAGCTCGGGTTGTTCGGTTCGAACATACCCGAGGAACACGGTGGGTTGGATTTGAGCTACACCGTGTTCGCGATGATCTTCGAAGAAATCTCGCGAGTGTGGATGGGACTTGCGGGGATTCTCGGGACTCATTGCGTGCTGGCCGATGTTGTCTCGCGATTCGGCACCGAAGATCAGAAGCGACGCTTCCTTCCGATAATGGCGACCGGTGAGAAGCGCGGCGCCATTTGCTTGACCGAGCCGCACGCCGGCACCGACCTTCAAGCAATCCGGACAACCGCCGAGCGGCGAGAAAACTATTACTACATCAACGGCTCCAAGATGTGGATCACCAACGGCCGCCGCGCGGAGATCATGTTGCTACTGACCAAAACGGACAGCCACGCGAAGCCCGCTTATGCCGGTATGAGCGCGTTCGTAGCCGAGAAAGGTGAGCCCGGTCTGACCGTAAGCCGGGACATCGACAAGCTCGGTTACAAGAGCCTTGAGACATGCGAGCTGCTGTTTGAAAACTTTCGCGTGCCGGCTGAGAACCTGATTGGCGGCTCGGAAGGCGAAGGCTTCAAGCACGTGATGACCGGGCTTGAAAGCGAGCGCATCAACGTCGCAGCGCGAGGATTGGGAATCGCGCGAGCTTCATTCGAGGAAGCAATCAAGTACTCGCAGGAACGGCGCACTTTCGGCAAACCGATCTGCGAGCATCAGGCAATTCAACTCAAGCTCGCCGACATGGCAACCAAGATCGAAGCCTCACGCTTGCTTGTCTACGCGGCAGCCGAGAAGAAAGATCGCGGTGAGCGTTGCGATCTTGAAGCCGGAATGGCGAAGCTGTTCGCGACTGAGACGGCTCAGGAGTGCTCGCTGGATGCGATGCGAATCTTCGGCGGCAACGGCTACGCGAAAGACTTTCCGGTCGAGCGGTATTATCGCGACGCGCCTTTGTTGATCATCGGCGGCGGAACGAACGAGCTTCAGAGATTGGTGATCGCGCGCGGGTTGCTGAAGAAGTATTCGATTAATGACTCTTGAGAGAAGCTGATCTTACCTCTCGACAAGAATTGTGATTCCACGCGCCCACTCGGTCAGGAAGTCTTCTAAAGAAAGAACGAGTTCGCCGCGCCAAGGGTCCAGCACTTCGACATCATTCTCGGTTATGTCTACCACCACGACTGCGTGGAATTGACGCGGCATTCTGGGCGCTAACTTCGCTTTCAAATAGGCAATTGGATAAAGCCCACGCGCCAGTTCTGACCTCAACTCGTCAATCGTAAGGTTTTCGATCTGCGTGTTAGCGAAACCCAAAGTCTGCGCGGCAATCTTTAGCTTGAAAGGATCAGTTCCGCCTGGCAGCAAAGGCGAGTCATAAGTGCAATCACATAATACTCGTAGTTCTTGCTCTGTCTTGGAGACTCCCAGTGATGTAAGCACCATCTTTAGGCAGGCTGGCACGCAGGAATATAATGTTTCCTGCTTATTCAGAGGAGGCTTATCCGGCATGAAGTATCGTATCCGCAAGCGCCATTGCTCTGCTGCGAATTTCTTCCATTGGAGTGTGACTGAGGATAACTCCGCTCTTCTTGTGTATGAGCAAGTCGCCCACCGACCCGCCCTCACCGTTTGCATACACCAACCATATCGGTACGCGCCAATGTCCGGTGGACCGATCAATCTCTGGATCCTGCGGGCAAAAGCGATCCGTCAAGCGGGTGTAGAACGTCCAGCCTACTGCTATTTGAGCAGCCTCCGAAGACGACACATCTTTGGCAAGCGGTTCAGAAACTAGGTCAACCAATTCCTCAGGGTCTTCAAGAGCGAGTTCCTGCTTGAAGCGTTCGAGCGGCTCGACTAGGGCTTCCCTCGACTGTTTAACGTAGTCCTCAAATCGAAACCGCATTTGATTATCCAGTATCTCGAAGCGCACAAGCACAGGCTCGTTGGAGCCCTTCCGTACCTCGTCCATTACTCGGGGATTCGCGAGGTGGGCTCTATCTATGTAAACCGTTACGGGACCAACTCTTAAACTCTGATCGAATAGCCCAATCTCTTCGCTGATGATGGCATCAAAATGTCCAGGGCTGGAATACGGCGGCTCGCTAAGATTAATATCCTGCGGTGAGAATCGGAACGTAGCCTCCGCATAACGCATACTAAATGCTCCTTCCGTGATTCCGCGAAAGACTCTTTCTACACTCTGCACCTCTTTCGACGAGATCTCGTTCGGAAGGGAAAACTTCACGTTGAAGACTCTCTCGATATACTTGAGCTTGCGATAGAGCTTCGCCCCATAGAGGAGTTTTTCCGCCCCTGATTCGGATAGAGTGACCCCGACTTCTAGAGGCTCATCGATCCCCGGCAAAGCAAGAGCGCCTCTTCCAGATCTGACAAGGCGAAAAAGAGCTCGCGTAACTACGAGTCGGCCATCGACCGTTTCATCAAAAGATTGAAGCCCAATTTCTAACTTCTCATCTTGAGGTTGGGTTGGTGGGAAGAGGCTATCAAACGTTCCCACACCCTCGAAAGGATATTCGGTTTGTAGCATTGACGCGCTCATTGCAAAGCCATTATTAGCTAACCGCAGTCCTGAAGCAACTGCGTTTCCAACACGTATGCGGTGCTTGACAGCTATAAGCGCAAGGCATATAAGGCCTAGTCGCAATCTAGCACACCAACTTGCTCTTATCGGGAGGGGTCATGAACGCTCTAAGACGATTTGCATACCTGCTATTTCCCATCACTCTTTTGCTGATTTTGCCCTCGATAGTTTGTGGCAACGGCTTCATGCTAGAACAAGTCCTCAGCTCTCCGTTTCCGTCTGACTTGATTGCTTCCAAGAACGGCAACAAGCTCGCCTGGGTCTTTGATCACCGCGGCAAGCGCAATATTTGGGTTGCCGAAGCGCCCGCGTTCAAAGGACGACAACTGACCCGCTATGACAAGGACGACGGGCAGGAGATCACCGAACCGGTTTTTTCGCCGGATGGAAACTGGATCGCTTACGTGCGCGGTGGGCCGCCTAATTCTGAGAAAGACATTCCGAATCCGACCAGCGATCCTGCCGGCGCGAAGCAAGAAGTGTGGCTGGTCAACACACGAAGTGGCGCGACCGCTAGAGCCGGAGAAGGAAGCTCGCCTTCGTTTTCACCGCGAGGCGATCGAGTGATCTTCGAACGCGAAGACCACCTCTGGGCCGCGACCGTTCCTGCCGGAGTAGCAAAACTCGCCGGCGCCGCAAAGAAGATGTTCGAGATTCGCGGCGGTGTAGCTTCGCCGGTGTGGTCTCCTGATGGCTCGCGCCTGGCCTTCGTTTCCACCCGTGGAGATCATTCGTTCATCGCGATTTATGAACCAGGTTCGCCGCGAATCAGGTTCCTCGAGCCAAGCGTGGACCGGGACATCGAGCCTCGCTGGTCGCCTGATGGAAAGCGAATCGCTTACGTTCGCCTGTTCAACGTAGCCGACACTCTTTCGGCCGACAAAGAACGGCTTCTGCCCTGGTCGATTCGAGTGGTCGATGTGGCCAGCGGCGTTGGAAAAGAAATCTGGAAGTCCGGCAACGGCGAGATGGATTCGTACTCACGCTTGCCGATGGGAGACAACCAGTTGCAGTGGGCCGCCAGTGATCGAATCGTGTTCGCGTCGGAGAAAGACGGGTGGGCGCACCTGTACTCGATGAGCTCCAATGGCGGCGCGGTGACCGCGCTGACGCCTGGCAGCTACGAAGTCGAGAACGTAACCTGGTCCGCTGATCGTTCTTTTATGATCGTAGCTTCCAATGCGCGCGGCATCAATTACCGCCATCTTTGGAAAGTGAGCGTCGCCGGTAGTGAGCCGCTGCAACTCACTCAAGGTGACAGCATCGAGATGTATCCGGCGATGGTGAACGTCGGGAAGCAGGTCGCGTTCATGCAAGCGACCGCAAGGCATCCTTTTCTTCCTTACATTGCGGCGGCGGACGGGAAGGGGGCTAAGCCGCTTGCACCCCAAATCATGCCGGCAGATTTTCCCGCTACCCAGTTGGTCGAGCCCGAGCAGGTGACGTTCAAAGCAGCCGACGGGATGGAAATCCACGGGCAGTTGTTCAAGCCGAAGAACACGCCGGGCCGCGCGCCGGGCATTGTCTTCATGCACGGCGGCCCGATTCGGCAGATGCTGCCCACCTGGCATTACAGCTACTACTATCACAATTCATACGCGATGAATCAGTATCTCGCGAGCCGGGGCTATGTGGTGTTGTCGGTCAACTATCGAAGCGGGATCGGCTACGGCCGCGCGTTTCGTGAAGCAAAGCATCGCGGGCCGCGCGGCGCTTCCGAGTATCAAGACGTCGTCGCGGCAGGCAAGTACTTGCGCTCGAGAAGCGACGTCGAAGCCAAGCGAATCGGGTTGTGGGGCGGTTCGTACGGCGGCTACTTGACGGCGATGGGGCTTGCGCGCGATTCGGATTTGTTCGCGGCCGGAGTTGATCTTCACGGCGTTCACGATTGGAGCAGGCGAGTCGGACCCTCACCGTGGGCGACGGGTGATCTCGCAAAGCTCGGCCGAGAGTCTTCACCGATCAGCTCGGTGGACAAATGGAAATCGCCGGTGCTGTTGATTCACGGTGACGATGATCGAAACGTACAGTTCAATCAGACGGTCGAGCTTGTGCGCAAGCTTCGCGAGCGGGGCGTTGAATTTGAAGAGCTGGTTTTCCCGGACGACGTGCATGACTTCTTGCGCCACGAGAATTGGCTGCGGACTTATCACGCCGCATCCGATTTCTTTGATAGAAAGTTGAGACACGGCTCGCAGAACTGAGCTTAACAGCGCAAGTTGGAACCCGAACGACACCGACAAGCGTTTTCCACTAGCCCAGGCGTTCAGCGACGGGCAAGCATGAGTCTAGAGATACCATCGGGCTTTAGCCGATGGAGCTTCAGTTTCAGCCTTACGGGCAAGCTTGAGCCTTGGAGATCCATCGGCTTAAAGCCATTAGGTCGAAACTGAAGCTCCATCGGCTAAAGCCCGATGGTATCCAGCGAACCAGTGGATGATTAGGTTAGCCTGTTCGCGGCGCTTCCCACGCAGCTTCAAGCTTTTTGGAATGTCGAATTCCTTACACGAAGGATTGCCTGAAGGCGAAACCAAAGCCCGGTGAACCGGGCTCTCTGATCGGCCTGCACGCGTGACCCAGGCGTGAACGCCTGGGCTAATGGAAACTGGCGTCGGTATCATTCAGGTTTTGACACGGTCTCACAGTTGGTGGGATTATCGGCAATCACTCGAGAGAAGTCCTCTATTCCATGCTCAGGGCTCTCCCCCGCCATGGCATAAATCAGCCCATCAAGATACTCGTGACGCTCCTCCGACTTTCGTTCCAGAGCCAAAATAAGCACACTACCTTAACTCGTTGGTGCTCCTTCGTGCCTTGGTGTCTTAGTGGCAGAAAGCAGTTTTTCATGAAACGATAACCATGCAGTGATGGCCGACAAACTTCAGTTTGTCGCTGAGTCGTTGATACGCCGCATTCGGACGCGATGACAAACTGAAGTTTGTCGAACACTTTCTAAGGAGAAGCAAATGCTGCGGCTTCTGAAGGCAGGCCAGTTCCGAAACGTGATGTACGAGCTGGCCGGCCTCTTTCTTTTTCTTTCTCTACCGGGCGCGGCGTACGCGACTGAAGGAGTCACGGTATCGGGCGTCGTGCGCGATCAGTCAGGCGCGGTTGTGTCCGATGCGTCTGTCTCGCTGCTCAGTGCGCAGCGAGCAGTCATTGGCTCCTCAAAGACCGATGCGCAGGGCCGCTTCACAATCGCGGATGTTCCGAAGGGAAGCTACCTGCTGCTTGTCGCTTCTCGTGGATTCGCCGACCGTCGCATAGCTTTAAGTGTGGGAGCCAACGGCGCTGAAAACATAGAGATCACGATCGAGCCGCGCGCACTCACTGAGGAGGTGACGGTGACGGCTAATCCGGGCCTTGTCGAAAGCGTCGAGAGCATATCGCAGCAGGTCAACGTCATCAGCGCGCAGCAAATCGAAGAACGGGCTACATCGGTCGTCGCCCAGGTTGCCAACGAAGAGGTCGGCGTGCACCTCCAGCGAACAAGCCCGGCGATGGCAGGCATCTTCGTGCGCGGACTTACCGGAAATAAAGTGAACGTCTTCATAGACGGCATTCGATATTCGACCTCGACGCAAAGAGGAGGCGTCAGCACGTTTCTGGATTTGATTGATGCGTCGAGTCTGCAGGCAGTCGAGATCCTGCGCGGGCCTAACAGCGCGCAGTACGGCAGCGACGCCATCGGCGGCAGCGTACAGTTTCTTTCGCGCACGCCCGTGTACGCGGCGGGCGGTGACAACGTGCATGGCCGGATGGGCGTCTTCTTCAACAGCGCCGACGCCGGCTTTGGCTCGAACCTCTCAACATCATTCGCCACGCCCAAATTCGGACTGATGGCGAACATCGCCGGCCAGCGGGCCAATACAATCAGGACTGGGCGCGAGCGCGATTCGCACAACGCGGTGACCAGATTCTTCAATCTCAGCTCGGACCTGGTGATCGACGGCCGCCTGCCTGATACGGCGTTCACACAATACGGCGGCATGATGAAGATGAGCTGGCAACCTGCGGAAGGCTCGCAGCTCATCGCCAGCTATATGCGTGGCCAGCAGGATGGAGGCCGAAGGTACGATCAACTGCTCGGGGGCGACGGCAACCTGATTGCGGACCTGCGCAACCTCATGCTTGATTTCTTCTACATCAAGTACGACAAAGTGCGAGTGGGGTGGCTCGATAGCTTTACCGCGTCGTATTCGCTCAACTCTCAACGCGAAGAGCGTGTCAACCAGGGGGGCAACGGCGATCCCAACGCCTCGATCAATCACGAATACGAGCGCACGAACGTTCACGGCTTTCAGGCATATGCCTCAAAGCTCATAGGATCCCGACAGAACCTTTTGTTAGGGGCAGATTTTTTCAATGATCGGATCAACTCTCCTTCGTTCGGCGTCAACCCTGTGACGAAGGCGACGACTCTACGCCGCCCGCGTGTGCCCGACAATGCGCGCTATCGCAAAGGCGGCATCTTCCTTCAGGACGTGTTCGAAGTGATACCGAGCAAGCTGCGATTGACGGGCAACCTGCGGTGGAACGTGGCCTCGTACCGTGCGCGCGCCGAAGACTCGCCGCTGCTCAACGGCAATCCGCTCTGGCCCAGCGACTCGCTACGAGTTGACGACTGGACTTACCGCGCGGGCATTGTCGTCACGCCAGTCGACGGCCTGAGCCTGATGGCTAATTTCAGTCGCGGGTTTCGCGCTCCTCACCTTACCGACCTTGACACGCTCGGGGTGACCGGCTCGGGCTTTGAGGTCCCTGCGTCGGCGGTGGCCGGTCTCGGCGCCACTATCGGATCAACCGCCGACAACCAGGCCATCTCGACGGGACGGCTGGTCGAGCAGACGAAGTCCGAGACGAGTCAGAGCTATGAAGCCGGCGTTCGTTATTACACGAGGCGCGTGGATACGGACTTTACTTTTTTCATCAATAACATCTTTGACAACATCACCAAGCAGGCATTGATATTGCCCCTGGGCGCGGTGGGCCTGCAGCTCGGCGGCGAGACCATTACGGCGCAGAACCCGAACGGGGTGGTCTTCGTCGCTGCGTCGACCAATCCCGTGCTGCTGCGAGCCAACTTCAGCGACGCGCGAATCCATGGGTTCGAGCACACGTTCGATTTCAGAATCAAATCCGACTGGTCGATTGGCACGATCTTCACTTACTTGCACGCCCGCGACAAGGACACGGACCTTCCGCCGAACATCGAAGGCGGAACGCCCGCGCCCGATGGCTACTTGAAGCTTCGCTACGCGCCCGCAAGCGGGAAGTTCTGGATTGAGCCGTACATTCATGCGGCCGGAAGGCAGGAAAGCCTTTCCACTCTCGACCTCGAAGACCGGCGGACGGGCGCAACCCGTTCGCGCAGCTCAATCGCGAACTTCTTCAACAACGGCGCGAGATTTGGCGGACTGGTCAGTGCGGGACCCGACGGCATTGCGAGAAACGCCGACGACAGGCTGATCTCTACCGGCGAGACGCTCGCGCAGATACAGGATCGGGTGCTCGGCGTGGGTGTCAACTCAGCGCCGCTTTACACCGCGATTCCCGGTTACATCACTTTCAGCATTCGCGGCGGCGTCAGGCTCGGCGAGCGCCATCAGGTGCTGATTGATTTCTACAACATTGGCGACCGCAATTATCGTGGCATAAGCTGGGGCCTTGATGCGCCCGGCCGTGGCGTGCTGTTCAGATACAACCTGCAGTTTTAGCAGGAGACGATGAAGCATTCCTGGCACGAATCTCAGCGCCAGCCCTCGACCACGTAACTTCGTTTGATCTGATCAATCGATGTCACGCCGGCCTGTTTCATGATCAGCTCAAGCTCGACCCGCAGGATGTCCAGCACTCTTTCTATACCGGGCTGCCCGAACGCCCCCAGGCCCCAGATATACGGCCGGCCTATGCAGACTGCTCTTGCGCCAAGCGCCAGCGCTTTGAAGATGTCGGTTCCGCGTCGAAAGCCACCATCAATCAGCACCGGGATCTTTCCCCCAACAGCGTCGATCACTTCAGACAAGCACTCGATGGTGCTTCTTCCGCTCTCTTCCGCGCGGCCGCCGTGGTTCGAAACGATGATACCGTCGACTCCGCGCTGCACGCACAGCTCGGCGTCTTCGCGAGTGACGATCCCTTTCAGCACCAGCTTCATCTTTGTCATTTCTTTCATTCGGCGAATCGAGTCCCACGTAAGTGCCGGCGCGTAGTAATCGACAAGGCCAGTCAGATCGAGCTTATCGAACATCGGTTTCCTTCGGGTGCGCCCCGCCAAGCCCGGCTGATGGCAGTCGGAACAGTTCCTGGTGTCAACCCGCGTTGCTCGCGTCAGGGTTTCAGTGTTTCTGCCCGCCGGTAGATCCACTGTAACAACCAGCACTGGGGACCCCGCCGCTTCGGCGCGCTTTATCAGCGCCTGGGTGACGTTCCAGTTCGCAGTCGGATAAAGCTGATACCAGACGGGGCCGCCGCGCGCGGCGATCACGTCCTCGACTGAAGTAGTAGTCACCGTCGACAGTATCTGAAGATGCCCGCGGCTTCCGGCGGCTTTTGCAGTAGCCAACTCGCCTTGCGGATGAAAAGCGCGCTGGCTTCCGACAGGTGAAATGACGATTGGCGTCTTCCACTTCACGCCGAAGATTTCCGTCGATGTGTCGGTGCGGGTTACATCGATAAGGCGGCGTGGCCGGATCTGAAACTTCGAGAACGCAGTGCGATTCGCGTGCAGCGTAAGGTCGTCGTCGGTGCCCGTCGCCATGTATCCCCAATGCGCAACGGGAACCTTCTGTCGCGCTGCCGCTTCAAGATCGAAAACGTTCAGCGCCTGATCGGGAGAGGTAATGAGCGTTTGGGCTGAAGGCTCATCAGCACTCGACCCGGTTGTTTTCTGAGTACCGGCTCCGACTAGCGCTTCGAGAGAGCCGGTTGGGTCGCAGAGGGCAAGCAACGGGCTGCCCGCGAGGAACTTCAAAAATCGGCGGCGCGATTCCGTGCGATCCATCGAGTTCTGCATCTCTAACCTCCAGCGTTGGAAAAGCCAATCCAGGAATGAATGCGCGCATTCTACGCGCTTCAAATTTTGCTATCAAGGAAGGATCGACCGCAGAACGCGAATCATTGGGGTAGGGGGTAGTGAAGGAGGAGTATCCGCGCAAATCCGCCGATCAGTGTCATCCGTGATGGTATGAAGCTGGTTTGACGGATTCGCACTGCGGTAGCAGGGAATTTGGTTTCAGTCCTTGCAGGATGAGCCCGGAGCTTGAGTCCATAGAGCGAGCAGAGGCAGGCTTCGACATCCTGCAAACCTCCGAGAAGCTATGGCGCTAGCCCTCATTCACGATGAAGTCGCTGACGTCGAGCTTCAATGTGGCAGCGATGTTTTCCAAACTGGCCACGGTCTTCTGTAACGCTTCGATTCGCAGATCCGGTGGTACTTCTGGAAGGGCTATGAGCTGATGACCGAAATCAACGTGGCTCAGCATTGCCTTTCTAAGTCTTTCGTTCATTGTACTCTCACCATGCTCTCTGCCACGCTTCCCCCATTGACGGCAGTACGCAACTGGTAATAGAAGGCCATTACGGCCAGCAACCACATAATCAATTGCCACTCGTCCACGACGCCCCATATCTCCGAAACCGTATCCGTGCGGTTCTTGAGATCAGCGTTGTGCACAATTCGGTGCCGCCTCTTCGCCATCTGAATGAGGGGCGGGAATAGCCGCTTAAAGGGCTTGGCATCAATGCCGCTTAGCGTGAGCGCCTTGGCAAGCATAGCGCCCGAAGAAATAGTGAGTTTCCTATTTTGCTTTGGAAGGTGACTGCGAAGGATATCCTCAAAAGTGGCGTGCAGGAAAACGACGATTGCGCGAAGAATGTCGGCCCTGACACCGTCGCTTTGAAATAGCCTCTTTTGCCTCAGCGGATCAGTAAAGATGAGGGTTACCAAACCATTGATTCGGCCCATATTCAGATGGAAGCGTGCCTTCAGCAGATCGCTACGGATACTCATGATCAATCAATTCTACCTCCGCTCTGCCAGCATGACGACTGTGCTGCGCTGAAAGAGTCGTCATCTCCGCCGGACACCCCCCGCTTTTCGCGGCGTGTGGCAATGCTCCGTACGTTCGTGCTACCCTGCCTTTCGACGAAGGGAGGCAACTCAGACGAACCATGCAGCGAGTAAAAGAGACAAGCAATCGGAGAGCGGCTCGCTTGGACGTGCGGCTGGCCCAGCGCGTGAAGGAAAAGATCGAGGAAGCCGCGTTGGTTTCCCACCAGTCACTCACGGATTTTGTCGTAACCAGTCTGCTGCGCGCATCCGACGAGGCGCTGAAGCAACATCAAGCGATCAGGCTGACCAATCGCGACCGTGACCTCTTCCTGGCAGCGCTTGATGCCGACGAGCGGCCAAACCCGGCGTTGCGCAAGGCAGCCCAAAGGTTCAAACGCAGATCCGGTTAGACGATGTGGCTACGCGGCAACTGATTATCGAAAGACTGTCCAGCCACCACGACCGAAGCGAGTTTGACTGCGGCGTTGGGGAGTTGAATGTCTATTTGCAGAAATACGCGAGCCAGCATCAGCGGAAAGGCGTGGGCCGAACATATGTGGCGACCGAGGACGACCCAGAGCGGGTGCTTGGCTACTACACCATATCCGCCGGCGCGGTCGACTTTGACACGGTACCTGAGAACCTCCCGCGCCATCCGATCCCGGTCGTTTTGATTGGCCGACTTGCCGTCGACATCGGCGCGCGCGGACGGGGACTCGGTGAGACCTTGCTGATTCATGCCCTGGGGTCGGCGCAAAGGGTTGCAGAGATCGCGGGCGTCTACGCCGTGGTCGTGGATGCATTGGACAAGCAGGCAAAGAGCTTTTACCTGAAGTACGGTTTCAAGGAGCTTGCAGACGATCACTTGCATCTGTATTTGCCTGTTAGAACAATCAACAAACTCAAGCTGTGACGCAGACCCGATCTGCAGCGGTCAATGCGAGGCGATCTCAGCGATCTGGTCCGCGAACCGGAGGACCTCGTCCAGCGTGGCTGCGTTTGTCACTGGGATGAGCCGGTGAACGCCGATCTCTTCATACCTATCGACGATCTCTGGGGTAAGACGCATCGGAGGAGTTACCGATATCTCGACTTCGCCAAGCTCGGCAGGGCGAACACCGTTTGCGACGTAGCCGTGAATCCACTCGATGCTGCGGGCGGTCGACTCGATGTCGGTGAGAAAGCCGTACCAGCCATTTCCACATCGGGCTGCGCGCCGAGCAGCGTTGCGACTCATCCCGCCGACGACAATCGGCGGATGAGGCTTCTGTACCGGACGAGGTTGTGAGTCAATGCCTTCGAATGAAAAGAATCGGCCCTTGTACGCAGGCTTCTCCATCGTCCAAAGAGCCTTGATAGCCTCGATAGCTTCGTCGGTCACCGCGCCTCGATCTTCGAAAGGCGCGCCAAGCGCGCGGAACTCGGGTTCGAGATAGCCTGCGCCCAAACCGAAGATCAACCGGCCCTTCGACACCAGATCGACAGACGCAAGCTCCTTGGCCAAGACGACAGGGTTGCGCTGTGGCAGGATAATCACACCCGTCCCAAGGCGGAGCCGCTCGGTATGCGCGGCTATGTGACTGAGCGCGACCGCAGGATCAAGGCATCACAGGAGGGATCTTAGACGTGAGAAGTGTGACTTGTCTGAAGGAGCGCGTGACAACGGACTGCCGGCTCAGCTCACGCGTGGTCTCTCACACGCTACCTCCGATTCTCGCGGGCCTTCACGCCTCGAATCGCGCCGGCGATCATCCGGTTCACCGCCGACAGAGACAGTCCTCCTTCGTCGGTCGCCGGAATCGTCGCGAACCCGATCGCCGACGCCTTCGGGTAGCGGCTGAAGATCGTCTCGAACAACGCAGCCAACTGCTCGCTCGACGGACCATTCGGTACTTTGTTTCCGTGCCCCATTACCTCCCGCGGATCGAGCACGTCCATATCGATATGCACGTAGAGCTTGTCGGTGAGGCGACTGAGCCGATCGAGTTGTGTGAACACCGCCGACGTCATCTTGCGCAGGTCGTCGACGCTGAGCTGCTCGATGAACGATTGGTCAAGCAGATGCTGTTCAAGCGGATCGGTCAGGCGCACGCCGCCCATCACGATGTGTTGATCCGAGAGAGGCGGATCGAGGTGCGCGTCCATGCGAAGCCGCTGCAGCGCCCGGCCTGTCGCCACAGCCACCGGCATTCCCCCCAGTGATCCGCTGCGCGTGGTCTCCGGCGTGTTGAAGTCCGGGTGCGCGTCGAGCCAGAGCATACCGATCTTGAGCGGCTCGCGCGTCGGCCCCGAATGCTGCAGCCCCGCGACGAGACCCGGCATGGATGGACACGTCGCCAGCAGACCAACCGTGAAGTATCCCTCCCGCTCGTTCTTCGCCACGACATCGGCGAAGTGACCCAGCGCCATTCCAAGCCGTTTCCACCCGCCATACTCCGTAGCCTCGTCCGCAGTGAGCGCCGCTTCCGAAACTCGCACCACCGCGCCCATGCCGGCGAGAACCTGCTGGATACCGCCGTTGGCCATTGTGTTGGATCCCGCTGAAGTTCCGGTCGGAGAGAAGGGCTGCTTGACCAGGGCCACGCGCAACCGGCCATCCGAACCGGTGTAGCGCTGCGCGTGGATCAGCGGCGGTCCCAGAAGCAGAGCGGCCAGCACCAGAGCGATCAGTCTTCGCATTGGGGTGTCCTCGTGAAAGTGCCTTGCTACCAGCAGAACCCGACGCACATTTGAGCCCGTAGTCAGTGGTCCGTAGTCCGTAGTCAGATGCCGCGAGACACGAGCTACGGACTACTGACTATTTCATTGGGATTTGGCGAGCGTGTACTCGAAGTCGTAAGAGTGCTTCCCGTCTACGATGTTGATCGTCAACTTGCCGGCGAGCCCAACGAGCTCACCTGTGCCGGAATCGGGTACGACAGTGATGCTGAGTTGCGGCGCGCCGCGCGTCATCGTGCCACTGTGCTGCAGTGCGAAGGTTCCGCTGTGACCATGCAGAGTTCCTTTGACCCGCTCCATCGCGACGTAACCAGCCGAGCCATTGACGTCCGTTCCGGCGGCGAGCATTTGGCCTTTGCTGGTAGCTTCGAGATCGCCGTGGAACTGCTTGTCGAGAGACATCCTGCCCACGGTTGGGTCTCCGACGTTGTCTTCCGGCGCCTGAGGATTCATCTTCACTTCAAACGTTCCGCTTGCATGCTTCGTCACGATCTTCTCCTTTTGGTCTCGCTTTTGAAATGGCGAATTGGTTGTGCCGCCTGAGGAGCCAAAGCTAAACACTAAGCAGAAGCCAGTGATGATGCCGGCTCCCGCGCGAGATCTGTTTTTCATAGTTGCTCCGTGCGTTCGGTTATTAGAGTTCATCAGACGTTGCCGCCCGCCCGGGTCATCACCTCGTGTCCCCCTAGCGCGAATTCTTCCTGACTATGGTGATAGCCATAACGGCCACAACGGCGCCAACCACACCTCCTGTCACAGCAGCGCTTGCGTTGCCGACCAACAGTTGCTGGATGAGGGTGACGGCTACGGCAGCAACGATCGCAACAAGTATCACGAGAGCAAGAGTCTTAGCCGAAACACTTCGACTCTGAGAGTCTTTCATTATCCGCTCCTTAATCAGGAAATATAGAAATGGCCAGGCGGGATTATACGGCAAACCGTAGGAATTGTAAGCGCGCACCTTCTGAGCTGGGCTCCCTGATATTTCATTCGTATCGCAGCGCCACCATGGGGTCCACCTTCATCGCTCGCCGCGCCGGGAGGTAGCAGGCCAGCAAGGCCGCGACTAAGAGCAGCGCGGCGACGCTGGCGAACGTCAGCGGGTCAGTCGCGCTGACGCCGAACAGCAAGCTCGTCAATACCCGCGACAACGTGACAGCCGCACCCACCCCGATCACTACGCCAATTAACGCCAGCTTCATGCCGTGGCGCACAATCAGCTTCAGCACGTCGGGGTCGCGCGCGCCGAGCGCTCGCCGGATACCGATCTCATGGGTGCGCTGCGTAACGGCGTAGCTCATCACGCCGTAGATGCCAATCGCCGCCAGTAGCCACGCCATCGCTGCGAATAGTCCGAGCAGCCACGTGTTGAATTGCCGCGGCGCGATGTGCCGGGCAAGCTGGTTTTCCAGCGTAGCGATTTCGTCAATCGGAACGTTCCGATTCACTGCCTGCACTTCGCCTTTGATCGCGGCGATCAGACTCTGGGTAACAATGCCGGCGCTTCGAACCGCAAGCGTCGCTCGCGGCAGCGGAGTGCGCCCGAACGATGTATAGATTTTGATCCTACCCGGGACATCAGAACCGTAATTGCGAACGTCGCCGGCGACGCCGATGATCTCGATGGGTCCGGTGTTGTCGTACTTTATGTGCTTGCCGACCGCGTCGCCCTCCGGCCAGAACTGCCGCGCCAGTTGTTCGTCCACAAGCATGACGGGGGCGGCCTGCGCGATCTCCTGCGGGGTGAAGGAGCGCCCTTGTTTAACGGGGATGCCCATGGTTTTGAAGTAATCAGCCGTGATGATGCCCCAGTCAACATTGATCAGATCGCCCGGTTTGATGTCCAAATACTCGCCCTTGATTTCGGGATTGATGTCGTTTTGCCAGGCCGGCTCGAGGCCTGGGAGGTCATTGAGCACACACGTCGCCTCGACGCCGGGCAGCGAATTGATCCGTTCGAACATTTGCGAATAAAACTGCATCAACTTCGCGCGGCTCGGATAGGCTTCGCGCGGCAGCAATCGCATCGTCACAACATTCTGCGAGTTGAAACCTGGATCGGAGACTAACAAGCGCGCGAGACTCTTGATGAGCAGACCCGCGCCGGCCAGCATCACCATTGCGAGCGCGACTTCGGCGATGACGAATGCGCTTCGCAACCGCCCGCTACGCGCGTCGCTCGCTGTCCTGCCGCCGTCTTTCAGCGTCTCATACACATCAGACTTCGTACTCTGCCACGCGGGCGCGATCCCGAAGACGATGCCGGTCAGCACCGAGAGCGCAAGCGTGAAACCGAGCACGGGCCAGCCAATCGTCACGCCCGACATCCTTGGCAAATCCTCGGGCGCGAACCTCACCAGCAGATCAACGCCCCACTTCGCCAGCAGCAGCCCCAGCGCGCCGCCCACCACCGCCATAAGCACGCTCTCGAGCAGAAGTTGACGCAGCACCCGCCCGCGGCTTGCGCCCAACGCAGCGCGAATGGCCAACTCCTTTTTTCTTGTCGCCGCTCGCGCAAGCAGCAGATTGGCGACGTTGGCGCATGCAATCAGCAACACCACGCCGACCGCGGCGAACAGCAAGAGCAGAGATTGGCGCGTGTCACCGACAATGCTCTCCTGCAACGTGACCAGCCGGATGGTGTTGCCGGCGTTGTGCATCGGATGCTCGCCGCTCAGTTGCTCTTCGATGGATTTCATCTCGGCGCGCGCCTGTTCGATGGTTACGCCGCGTTTGAGCCGAGCGACTACATTCCCGGCGACGCGGTGGGAACGGTTGAACCAGCCGCTCCCTGGTTCCGCATACTGCTCGGTCAACACCCACAAGGCCGGCGGACCCTGATGCCGGAACTGCTGCGGCATCACGCCGGCGACCGTGAACGGCTGATTGTCCAGCGTGATAGTTCTGCCGGCGATGTCGGGATCGCCGCCGAATTGCGCTTGCCAGAATGCATGGCTGAGCATTGCCACGCGAGGCGCGCCATACTTGTCTTCATCACCGGAGAAATCGCGGCCCAACATCGGCTGCGCGCGCATCACCCGGAAGTAATCTGACGTGACCATCCGAGCGCTGACCGACTGCGCCTCGCCGTCGCCGGTCAGGGTCATCTGCCAGCCTCGAATCGTCGCCATAGCTTCAAAAGCCTGGCTGTGCCCACGCCAATCCAGAAAGTTCGGATACGAAACCCAGCGCGTCGGAATTTGTTCGTGGTGCTCCGTGACCCAAACCAGCCGATCAGCTTCCGGGTACGGAAGCGGGCGCAACAGCACCGCATTAAACACGCTGAAAATCGCCGTGTTCGCGCCGATGCCCAGCGCGACGGTCAGCAATGCGATTGTCGTGAACCCGGGATCCTTCGCCAGCAGACGAAGTCCATAGCGTAAGTCCTGCCAGAAATCCGCAATCATGTTCTTTCTCCCTGCTCCAAGGACCACGGGCTCGACTCTGATGGGTTTTGTGAGCCGCCGCAGTTCACGATGGAGAGTTTCGCTCTCATTCAACTCCGCTAGCGCCGCGCGAGAAGCTTGGTCTTGCGACGCGCCGCCGGCGAGCAACTCCGCATATCGGTCTTCGAGGTGCTGACTCAACTCGTGGACGATCTCGGTCTCGCGCATCGGCTCGAGCTTCAACATCGTCAGGCGTTGTCTGATCTCTTCTCTCCAGTCAATCATATTGCCGATTTCCGAGTGCCGATTGCCGATCGCTTGCCGCGTGCGGCTGAAATCCGCGATGCCGCCATGATGGCCACCAGTTCGTTAGCTCCCTTCAGCAGAGACTCGACCTTAGCGATCCCGGCAAAAGTGATCGGGTCTGTAGCGGTGACCCCGAACAACAGATTCGACATCACGCGGGTCAGCGCCACGGCCCCGGCCAACCCGCAGGGCGGGCGCCAGACCGAACGCAACGGCGCTGAGCAGCGAGAACCCACGAGATTGGAATCCGGCTGGCCAGGCGTATTCCTATCTCCTTCCGTCGCGCCATCGCGCGTGCCAGCAGCAGGTTGACGACGTTGGCGCAAGCAATCAGCAATACCATCGTGGTCGCGGTGAGAATTATTCCCATGCTCGCCCATTCGACCTCTCCAAACATTGATCCAGGAAGCACACGCACTCGATCATTGGGGTCCATTTCCGGGTAGGCGCGAGCAAGCTGGCTGAAGAGCACGGTCATCTCCGCACGAGCATCTTCCAAAGTTCGGCCTGGATTGAGACGGCCGGACACTCTCACCCACTTCGACGCGCGCGTAGTAAACCAATCTTCGTCCTGAGGGAAAAGTCGGGTGGTCATCGTCAGCGGCAGCCATATGTCGAGCGCATGCGGGCCGAAAGTGAGACCGCCAAAACCGCGCTCTGTCACACCGACGACCACAAACGTTTGTCCGTTCAGCCGCAGCGTCCGGCCGAGAATGTTGGAGTCCCCGCCGAAGCGCCCTTGCCAAAAGTCGTAGCTCAAGATCACCACCGGATGCTGGCCTGGAGTGCTGCTCTCATCCGGCGTGAAGCTGCGGCCGAGCACGGTGTTGACTCCAAGTGCGGAGAAGAAGTTGTCAGAAACGAATTGACCGAAGACCTTCCGCGTTTCTTCAGTGGCGTCTTGAGATCCCAGGACCAGTGCCCAGTCCCAGGTACTGGCGATCAGCCCGGAGAAGACCTGTGCGTGCTCGCGAAAGTAAACATAGTCGGGATAGGGGAAGTTGCTCCGCTCCGACTGGCCCCGCTCCAACCAGCCAAGGTTGACGACCGTAGCGGGATCCTTGACCGGCAACGGACGGAACCAGAGGTTAAACATAGTAAAGATGGCAGTGTTGACACCAATGCCCAGCGCCAGCGTCAACACTGCGATCAACGTAAAGCCTGAGTTGTTTCGCAGCATCCGAATGCCATAACGTAAGTCTTGACGCAGATCTTCAACCATATTGTTCCTTCGGTTTGCTCCCAAAACGTCAGCATCGATCTTGACCAGACGCTCGACCCGCCGCAGTCGCGCCAACAATTCGCTCTCATTTAGTTCCGCGAGCACCGATAGATGAGCAGACTCTTGCGTCGCACCGCTCGATCGCAACTCTGCGTAGCGGTCTTCGAGGTGCTGGGCCAACTCCTCGACGATCTCGGCCTCACGCGCCGGGTCGAGTTTCAACTCAGCCAGCCGCCGTCTGATTTCATGTTTCCAGTCGGGCATATTCTCGATTGTCGATTGCCGATTTCAGATTGTCGATTGTCGATTGTCGATTGTCGATTGTCGATTGCAGCTCAAAATCGGCAATCGGAAATCCTGTTCACTCGCAGCGCAGCGCAACCATCGGATCTACCTTTGTCGCTCGCCGTGCCGGAATCCAGCAGGCTAGCAGCGCCACGCTCGACAGCAGCAGCGGAATCACGGCGAAGGTCAACGGGTCGGTCGCGCTCACACCAAACAGCAGCCTTTCCAGCAACCGTGTCAAAGCAGCAGCACAAACCAATCCTCCAACAACGCCCGCCGCGACGAGTTTCAGGTTCTCGCCAATGATGAGTTGAAGAATGTCTTTAGTCTGCGCACCGAGCGCCAGCCGGATGCCGAGTTCTCCCGTGCGCTGCGCAACCGAATAGGCGACGACGCCGTAAATCCCGACCGCTGCCAGCAACACAGCCAATCCTGACAGCCAGTTCAACAACAGTGCATTGAAGCGCGGGCGTGCCAGATGCGTTGCGACCTGCTGTTCTGTCGTCGCGACGCTCGTGGCGACCTGCGTCGGATCAATCGCTGTGATTTCGCGGCGCACTGTTGCCATGAAAGCGGCCGCATCGCTAGTCGTGCGCACGGCAAAATGATTCAGGCCGTGACGTGTCTGGGTATTGGGACGGTAAATGGCGTAACGCTCATCTTCGAACTCGCGGTGACGCACGTCGCCCACAATGCCGATGATCGTCGCCCAGGGCGATTGCGGATCATCGGGATCAAGTTGAAGGCGCTGTCCCACCGGATCAACGCCGGGAGCAACCAGGCGGCGCGCCATCGTTTCGTTGATGATCGCGACGAGAGGCGCATCGGGCGTGTCGAAGGCTGAGAATTCGCGGCCCGCTTTGATCGGAATGCCGAAGGTGCGGAAGTAATGCGGCGTGACGACCCCGAGGTTGGCCACCGGGTTTTTGCCGGCCTCTTCGGGCGACTGCCCGGCCAGCGCAAAGTGTGTTTCCCAACCGACCTCCCCATCCAGTGGGCGCATCAACACGGCGCTGGCGGCGACCACACCGGGCTCCGCTTCCAACCGTTCAATCAATTGCCGGTAAAACTCGCGCCGCGTTTCCGGTTGGGTATACTTTGGTCCGGTAAGCCGCAATTGCATCGTCAACACATTGTGCGGATCGAAACCCAGATCAACTCGGCTCAAATTGAGGAAGCTACGAAGAATCAACGTTGCCCCGATCAGCAAGACCAGTGTGATCGCGATCTCGGCGACCACCAGCGAACTGCGTAAGCGTTTGCCCGAACCCCCGCTCGCCAACTTGCTGCTGCCTTCACAGAGCGTTTCGTTGAGATTGACGCGTGCCGCCGTCAGCGCAGGCACTAGTCCCGCCAAACACGCCGTCACCAACGTTACCAGCAAACTGAAAAGCAGCACGGCGGAATTGAGCCTGACCGTTTCGATGCGGGGGATGTTGGCGGGCGCGACCCAGACCAGCAAATCAATCAACCAGTACGCCAGCACAACACCGGTCGCTCCGCCGCACACAACCAGCACGCCGCTTTCGCACAGCAGTTGCCGCACGATCTGCCAGCGTCCAGCGCCCAACGCCGCACGCACGGCAAATTCGCGGCGCCGCGCCGACGCTTGCGCCAGCAACAGGTTGGCGACGTTGGCCGCACCGATCATCAACAGCAACGCCGTCGCCGCCAGCAATGCCCACAACGCCGGGCGCGCATTGCCAAACAGATGCTCGGCCAGCGGCTTGATTACGACGCGTTGCCCCTCGGCTTTGGTCTCGGGGTGCTCCGCCGCCACACGCGCGATGATCGTGTTCAATTCAGCTTCAGCTTGCGGCAACGTCACACCCGGTTTGAGCCTGCCGACGACTTGCAGAAACTCGGCCCCGCGATTTTCGAGAAGCTGTGGCCTAGATGTCGCTTGAAACGGGACCCACAACTCTGCGCCCTTCGGAAAGTCGAACTGCGCCGGCATCACTCCGATAACGCTGAAGCTCGCCTGCGTCAGCGTGATCGTTTGCCCGATGATGTTGGGGTCAGCATTGAACCGTTCCCGCCACAGTTGATCGCTCAGCACTGCCACCTTCGGCCCATTCAGCACATCATCGCTTTCATTGAAGACGCGGCCGAGCGCGGCGTTTGCACCCAACAACCCAAAGAACCCGCCGCTCACTTTCGAGCTTTCGACTTGCACCGCTTCGCCCCGGCCCGTCATCACGTAACCGGCGCCCAGGACAATCGTCGGCATCACCGCCATTCCATCGAAGCTGAGGCTCTGCGCCTGCCAATCCTTGAATTCAGCGAACGCCATCTCGACCAGCGGGTTATACGCCACCGCGTCCTTCTTCCACGCGACGACCAGCCGCTCCTGATCGGCGAAGGGTAACGGACGCAGCAAGACCGCCTGAACGACGCTGAAGATCGCCGTATTCGCGCCGATCCCCAGCGCCAGCGTCAGCACCGCAAGGAACGTGAAGCCCGGTCTCTTCAGCCACATCCGCGTGCCATAGCGCAAGTTTTGCCAAAGGTCTGCGATCATTTTGCTTCTCCTGTTCGAGCCGAGAATGATTGGGTCCGGGGCTACCTGTCGCTCGACCTGCCGCACTTCTCGCGCCAGCAATTGGCTCTCACTCAATTCCGCGAGCGCCGCGCGAGAGGATTCTTCCGGGGTGGCCCCACCGGCAAGCAACTCTTTGTAGCGATCATCGAGATGCTGGCCCAACTCTTCGACGATCTCGGACTCACGCGTGGCCTCGAGACTTACACCGGCGAGACGTTGTCTGATTTCATGTTTCCAGTCGGGCATATATTTCCGATTGCCGAGTGCCGAGCGGCGACTATTTTCATCCGCGCATTCGGCAATCGCAAATCGGCAATCGCAAATCCACTTCACTCGTATCGCAACGCAACCATCGGATCGACCCTCATCGCCCGGCGAGCTGGTACGTAGCAGGCCAAGAGCGCTACAGCCAGCAGCAGAAGCGGCGCGCTCGCCAGGGTGATCGGATCCGAAGGCTTTATCTGGTAGAGCATGCTTTCAAGAAAGCGCCCGATCGCCCACGCGCCCGCAAGTCCTAGCACGGATCCAACAGAGGCCAGCGCCATTCCCCGCCCGATGATCAGCCGAAAGACGTCGCGGGGGCGCGCGCCTAGCGCAAGCCGCACGCCTATCTCGTGCGTGCGCTGGGACACCAGGTAAGCCATCACGCCGAACAGTCCTACGCAGGCCAACAACAGCGCGACCGCCGCGAAGGCGCCGAGCAGGAACATCGTGAAGCGTCGCGAGCCGAGCGAGTTGGATAACAGTTCATCCATCGTTCGCGCATCGTAAACCGGGACGTTTGGATCAATCGATCCAAGCGTGCTACGTACCGCGGACACTTGAGCCGCCGGTTCGCCGCTTGTGCGGATCACCAGATTCATCGGGTTCCAGGTTGCCGCGATTCCGG
Source organism: Acidobacteriota bacterium (assembly GCA_038040445.1). Classification (NCBI taxonomy): domain Bacteria; kingdom Pseudomonadati; phylum Acidobacteriota; class Blastocatellia; genus Candidatus Onstottus; species Candidatus Onstottus frigus. The sequence continues at coordinate 54,734 of JBBPIG010000023.1, forward strand.
TGGCGACGTAAACCATAGGATTCGGATCCGAATCCAACGCCAAACTCCTGACGTCTCCGGCAACGCCTACTATCGTGCAAGGTTTGTTGGAGAAGCTGAACAACACGACGAGCTTGCCGATCGCGTCTTCGTCAGGCCAATACCGTCGAGCCATTTCTTCGCTGATGATGGTCACCGGCTGAGAGTCCTCGGTGTCCCGCTCATCAAACTCGCGGCCCCGCAGCGGGATTCCCATCGTGGCGAAGTATCCGGGGCTCACAATTCGCCAGTCCGCTGAAGGCTTGCTTCCGTCCGGCGCAGGCGGCTTTCCTTCGATTTGGATTTGGGTCGCTGTGTTCCCGCCGCCCATCGGCATCCCGCTCGTAACCCCGACAGACTGGATTCCGGGCACCGCGCCCGTCTCTTCGACCAATCGCTTGTAGAATCCCCACGCGGGAGCGTTATCTTGATAGCGGGTGCGCGGAAGGTTGATGCGCATCGTCAAGAGATGGTCCGCCTTGAATCCGGGATTGACGTCCTGCAGCCGCCAGAAGCTGCGAAGCAACAGACCGGCGGAAACCAGCAGCGCGACCGAGAGCCCTACTTCCACGGTGACCAACAAGTTTCTGATGCGTTGGCGAACCCTGCCGCCGGTCACCGATCTTCCGCCTTCCTTAAGCATCTCGTTCAGATTCGTTCGCGCCGCGTGAATGGCCGGAGCCAGACCGAAGAGCACTCCGGTCACCAACGAAATCAGCAACGAGAATCCGAGCACGCGTCCATCCATTGAAAGCTCGTCGAGTCTCGGCACGTCCCCGGAATCCAAGGCCTTGAGCGCTTTTGTCGCCAGCCAGGCAACGCCCAACCCGGCGAGTCCCGAGATCATCGCCAGCGACAACGCCTCGACCAGCAACTGGGAAGCAATTCGAAGGCGACTCGCACCGAGCGCGATGCGTATCGAGATCTCCTTCTGCCTTGCCGTAGCGCGGGCCAGCATGAGGTTCGCGACGTTGCTGCAAGCTATCAGCAGCACGAAGCCGACTGCACCCAGAAACAAAAGCAGCGAACGCCGGATCGGCTCGGGAATCATCCAGTCGTAAAAACTCTGACCCGCGACCATCCATCCTTTGTTGCTTTCAGGATACTGATCGGCGAGCCGCGCCGCGATCGTGTTCAGGTCGGAAAGCGCCTGCTCTCTCGATACACCCTCTTTCAACTTGCCGATCACCAGCAGGCGATGGTCTCCGCGGGGTCGCGCAGGGTCGGGCGCCAGCGGCATCAATATCTCGAAGTTGCTGCCGCTCGACCAGCCGAATGACTCGGGTAAGACTCCGACGATTGTAAAGATGTTGTCGTTGAGCGTGAGGGTCTTGCCTACGACGTCACGGTCTCCGCCGAAGCGCTTCTGCCACGACCCGTAGGTAAGCATGACGACTCGTGTGTTGCCGCCCGGCTTGTCTTCTTCGGGAAGAAAGTTGCGGCCCATCAAAGGGGAAGTCCCCAGCACTGTAAGAAAGTCGACGGTTACCGCTGAGCCCCGCACAACCTCGACCTCTCCAGCGGCTCCCAGATTAACGCTGGCGCCGGTGGTCGCCGCCATTGCCTCGAACGTCTGGTTCTGATCTCTCCAGTCAAGGAAGTTGGGATGAGAGACGCTGAAGGTCGGCCAACCGCGTTCGGGATTGCTTTCGTTGAGCCGAACGAGGCGGTCGGGATCCTTGAAAGGCAGCGACCGCAACATGACCGCGTTCACGACGCTGAAGATTGCAGTGTTCGCGCCTATTCCCACGGCGAGCGTCAACACGACCACTGCCGAAAAGCCGGGGTTCTTACGAATCAGTCGTAGCCCATAGCGTAGATCTTGCCAAAGACTTCCGAGCATATTGTTTCTCCTCGTTCCCAACGCGAAGGGTTCAGTACCGGTTTGCCGCTCGAGGCGATTGAGTTCCCTTACCAGCAACTGAGGGTCGCTTAGTTCGGTCCGAGCCGCGCGATCTGCTTCTTCATGGGACGCGCCGCCGGCCAACATCTCCTGGTAGCGGTCTTCGAGGTGCTGAGCAAACTCCTCGACGATTTCATTTTCGCGTGCCGGCTCGAGACTCAGGCTGGCCAGCCGCTTTCTGATGTCCGGCTTCCACTCAGGCACGTTCCGCCCCCGTAATGCGATTGATTGCAGCCACGAATTCTTCCCAGCCGCTGCGCTGCGCCGCCAATACCTTCCTGCCTTCGCGAGTCAGTTTGTAGTAACGCCGGCGGCGCTGACCGGCCTTTTCAACCCAGCGGCCTTGAATCCATCCGCGTTTCTCCAGCCGGTACAGAAGCGGATACAGCGAAGCAACGTTGAATTTGAGCACGCCGTCCGAGCGAGACTCGATGAGCTTGCTGATCTCGTAACCGTGCCGCGGTCTGACTTCAACCAGTGAGAGGATCAGCAATTCCGCGCTGCCTTTTTTCAATTCGCGATCGAGCACCCTGGCTTCCATATATGACATAGCGACATATTACTCAGACGCATAATCCATGTCAAAGAAATTCGTACGAGCAGGTTTATGGACTGCGCCGCCCCGAAGGCTTCTCGCTCGCTTCAGCGACGCCGGCGGCGCTTTGGCTATGGTCGCAGACAGCAGAATCAGAGACTCCAGCATCAGCGACCCACCTCTCACGAGGTGGGTATGCCCAAAACTCTTCACGCCCGCTTTGTTGTAGGCTCCAGCATCAGCGACCCACCTCTCACGAGGTGGGTATGCGCGAAAATCTGACGTGACCCCAGTCCAAATGCTTGTTTGGCTCTCGGCAATCGCGTGTTATATTAAGGCGCAGCTTGAGCAAATGACCCGACGGGCAGGGGTGGCCGACATCGTGTCCGCCGCAATCTGTCGGGCGAATCCTCCTCACCGGATCAACCAGTGACTCCAGACGCTCCACTCAGAGTCGGCGATTTTGTCTCTCAAGGAGAACTCTTATGAGCGGTTCCCTCAGCACGGCACAGCAATACCTGGACAAAGGTCTGGTCTTTTACAACAAGGGATGGCTAGACGAGTCGATCAACAGCTTTCGCATGGCCATCGAGATGCGCAACGGCAACTTTCCTCGAGCTTTCTATCAGCTTGCGCGCGCGCTTTTGGATGCCGGCGACATCGGCGGCGCCATCGACGCGCTCCGTTCATCAATAGAACAGCAACCCGATAACCCCGACGCCTATTACTCGCTCGGACTCACGCTGGCCCGGCGTGGTGAGTATGCCGAAGCCATCGACGCGTACCGCAAAGCCGTCGAGCAGCGCGGCGGCAATCATCCATGGGCCTGTCATAATCTCGGCATAGCTCTCCTTCGGCGCGGCGATTTTAACGAAGCGGTCGGCGCGTTCAATCGCGCGATCGAACAACGCAACGGCGAGTTCCCGAAGGCGTGGCATAACCTGGGCATCGCGTTTGCGCGCCAGGGCGATCTGGAACAGGCGGCTGGCGCTTTTCGCAAGGCGCTCGACCAGCGCCACGGCAACTACCCCGACACCCACTTCGAGCTTGGCCGGGTGTTGGTCGAAAAAGGCGACCTGCCCGGCGCCGTCGAAGCGATCCGCGCGGCGGTCGAGCAGCGGCGCTCGCCTTTCCCGCAAGCGCACTTCGAGTTGAGCCGCGCGCTGTTTGGATTGGGACAGCTCGAAGAAGCAATCATCGAGTCTCGCGCGGCCATCGAACAGCAGGCCGTCTACCCCGAAGCGCACTACGCGTTGGGACGAGCGCTTGCGCGGCGGGGAGATTTGAAAGAAGCGATCGAGTCTTATCGAACCGGCATTGCGCAACGCGAACATTTCCCCTGGGCTTATCACAATCTCGGCGTAGCCCTGGCTCGCCTGGGCAATCTCGATGAGGCTGTCGAAGCCTATCGAAAAGCCATCGAGCAGAACCCGCGGTTCCCGCGCGCCCACTACGATCTGGGCAATGCGCTATACAGCCTCAGTCGCGTTTCGGACGCAACCGAAGAATTCAGCGCGGCAATCGCATTGCGCGGCGGAAGCTATCCCGACGCCCATTACGAGCTCGGACGAATCTACGCCGGCGAGCAGAAGCTCGATCTGGCGATTGCATCGCTTCGAACCGCGATCTCGCAGAACGAGAACTTCCCCGAGGCTCATCATGAACTCGGGCTGGCGCTCTATCGCAGCGGCAAGCTTCCGGACTCGGTTGCTGCGTTCCGCGCGGCGATCGGACAGCGGGGTGGGGACTTCGCCCGGGCGCATCACAACCTCGGCCTGTCGCTTGCGGATCTTGGAGTGCTCGACGAAGCGACGAAGGAATTCAGGCTGGCCATCGATCAGCAGCCCACCTTTCCGCGAGCGTTTCGAAGCCTGGGCCGCACGCTTTATCGATCGGGCGATATGGAAGGCGCGGTAGCCGCGTTGCGCACGGCGGTCGACCAACGAGACGGTGAGTTTCCCGAAGCCTATCACGATTTGGGATTGGCCTACTTCAGCAAAGGTCAGCTCGACGAATCGATCGGCGCGCAGCGAAAAGCACTCGAACAATCAAAGGAGTTTTCGGAAGCGTACTTCTGGCTCGGCACCGCGTACAACGCCAAGGGCGAAGTCAAAAAAGCGATCGAGGCTTACAACGGCGCGATCGCCAATCGGCGCGGACCGTATCCCGACGCGCACTACAATCTCGGCCTTGCCCACGCGCGAATCAACGAGTTGGCTGAGGCGATTACATCCTACCGCGCCGCACTCGCAGAAAACGAAGCGTTCCCAGCGGCGCACTACAGCCTGGGCGCGGCGCTGCTCGACACCGAGCAGCTTGACGAGGCCATAGTCGAGCTTCGCCGTGCGATTGCGTTGAACGGCGAGATGCCGTGGGCTCATCACCGCCTGGGCCTGGCGCTGTATCAAACCGGCGAGCTCGATGAGTCGATTCACGAGCTTCGCAGCGCGATCAAGCAGCAGCCGGTGTTTCCCGAGGCTCATCTGAATCTTGCTCGCTCGCTCTACGATCACGGTGACCTTGCCGGTGTGGTTGATACTTGCGAGAAGGTGATCGCCGGGCACGGCAGGGAGTTCCCCGAAGCGCACCATTTGCTGGGCCGCGCGCTCTATGAGCTTGGCGATCTGGACTCTGCGGTTGGCGCGCTGGGCTCGGCCCTCGCGGCAAACCCAACGATAGCCGAAGCCCATCGCGATCTGGGCCGGGTGCTCTACGATATGGGTGATCTGGACGGCGCGATCAGCTCTTACCGCGCGGCGATCGAGCACCGGCCCGACTATCCGATCGCCCATCACGATCTGGGGCTTGCGCTTTACGAAGGAGGCGACCTTGAAGACGCGGCTGCAAGTCTTCGCCGCGCAACGGCGGCGCTGGGAGACGGATTCCCCGCGGCCTGGCACAACCTCGGAGTCACGCTTTACGACCTCGGTGAGATCGATGAAGCAATCGCTTCGTATAAGACCGCGATTGAGCAACGCGGCGGCCGATATGCCGAAGCTCATTACAATCTTGGCAACGCGCTCTACGCGCGAGGTGAGATCGAAGAGTCCGTCCGCGCTTACGAGACGGCGATCGAACAGCAGCACGGCAACTTCCCCGACGCGCATCGCAATCTCGGAAACGCGCTCGCTCGGCTGGGCGATTTGGACCGCGCGGCTGATTCCTTGAAGCGAGCGATCACGCAGGGCGATGCCGCGGCGGACGCTCATCACGATCTTGGGCTGGTGCTTTACGGCCGGGGCCAACTCGAAGAAGCAATTCATGAGTTTCAAACCGCGCTTGATCTTCGCGCAGGCAACGACGCCGAAGCTCACCGCAATCTCGGCCGCGCGCTTTATGAAAGCGGCGCGCTCGAAGAGGCGCGTAAGGAGTTCGAGACGGCCATCACTCAACGCGAAGGAACGGCTGCAGCGCGAGAGACCGCGCCTCCCCAACAGGCCGATGGGATGACGGCGATCCTTGGAAGCGAGAGCGTCAAATCTGCCGCGGCACACGGGGACACAACCATCATTGCCGCGGCTCCTCGAACGCCAGCCACTCCTTCGTTCCCGGAGGCTCATTTGGATCTCGGCCGCGTGCTTTATGATCTAGGCGAGAGCACCCAGGCGATCGCTGAACTACAGAAGGCTGTCGAGGGCCGCAGCGTGTTCCCTCGCGCGCACTACGAGCTTGGGCGCGCGCTGATTCGCGCCGGGCGGCTTGCAGAGGCGGTGACTGCGCTGAAGACCGCCGTTGAACAGCAAGGCGGCGTCTTTGCGGAGGCCCATTTCCAGAACGGCTTGCTGCTGTCGCGGCAGGGCGATGTCGAATCAGCGCTCGACGCTTATCAGATCGCGATCAAGCAATCGGGCGGAGTTTATCCCGAAGCCTATTACCACATGGGCCTGGATCATATGCGAGTACGCAACACCGAAGAGGCTGTCAAAGCCTATCGCAAGGCAATCGAACAGCGCGGGGGCTACTACCCGGAGGCGCATCAGGATCTCGGGCGAGTATTGTACTCGATGGGAGATCTCGAGGCGGCCAACGAAGAGTATTCGATCGCAGTTCGTCAGCGGTCTCCCCGCCAGCCGGAAGCCGCGGGGGATGGCGACGCGCGAGGCGGAGGCAAAGCGCGCAAAATACGGCGCAGCGAAGCGGCCGAAGAACTCCCTACCGCGCTGAGGCAGGCGCCAGCCGCCGCTGACGCGGGGAAGGGCGCCGAGACGATGGCCGAACACGTGCCGGTTAGAGAGGCTTCGACTCGCAGCGCTCGCAAAGAATGAGTTAATTGACGAAGTAGTTGAAGGGTACTCCGTCGGACTAGCGCTGGCCGAAGACTCACTTCCGCTGCGCGTCCCAACTGAGTTCCAGCAACGACAAAAGACCTGCTGCGCCAGAGGCCGTCAGTTTCTAGCTCGGCCACTTTGCCTTGATCCGCCGGTAGACCGCAATCATAACCATCAACCAGACGCCGCCGGCCAGGTATGCGCCTGCTACATCGCTCGGCCAGTGCGCGCCCAGATACACGCGCGACACGCCGACAAGCGCGATGAGCAGTCCCATCACGACGAGCGATGCCAGACGCCAAAGTCCTCGCTCGAGCAGCACGTACGTGAGGAAAAAAAGGAATCCAAAAAACTCGACGAAGAAGAAGACGTGTCCCGAAGGAAAGCTCTCGTGGCGATAGACGCGAGCCACGTGTACAAGTATTTCGGTCGGCCGCGGACGCCCGATCAAGAGCTTAAAGAGCAAGTTCGCCGTCGATCCGGAGGCCGCTCCTGCCATACACATCACGCCCTCCACACGCAGCCCCGCCTTGATCATCGCAAGACCCGTGGCGATGACCAGCGGCCACGCGATCCAACCGTCACCCAACAGCGATAAGGCGATCATCGCCGTATCGAAACCGGGCAGCGAGATGGATTGAATGCTACGCGCCAGCGCGAGGTCCCACTCGAAGTACGCATAGCGATGAGCGAGCAGCCCCAGCACAGCATACATGCTGAGGGTCGCCAGGAAGACCATCGCAGCCCACCTGGCTCTCCTCGCAATGCGCGGCGGTGAGACAATCATTTCAGCGCCATCGGTATCCTTGCTGTTCGCATCGCTATCAGACGAGCGTTGATTCGTCATTATTCAGATCGTAGCCCCCATTGACCGCTTCATCCAGTTTGAATCCGTTCGTAGTCCCGCCTTCAGGCGGAAGTTCGTAGTTGCTTTTCGCGAGATCTATTTCACAAACTTCCGCCTGAAGGCGGGACTACGAACTTGCGTTATAATCCTTTCCGCTATGAGACTGCTTTCATCAAGCTCTCTGTGGTGGCTGCTGCTCGGCGCGACTATCGTTTTCTTTTACCTGCTCAAGCTCAAGCGCAAGCGGACGGTCGTACCGAGCATACTTCTCTGGAAGCAAGCCATCGAAGAGTTCGAGGCGAATGCTCCGTTCAAGAAGCTGCGTCGCAGTTTCTTGTTGCTGGTTCAACTTCTCGCCCTCGCCGCTTTAGGCTTCGCTTTAGCGCGGCCGGTGGTCGTCACTCGCGCTCTCGCTTCAGGCAGCACGGTCATAATAATCGACTCGACGGCGAGCATGCGCGCGCGGGATGAGGACGCCGGCTCGCGGCTCGATCGCGCCAAACAGCTTGCCCGTGAGATGATCGACGGCCTCGCCGGCAGCGACCGCGCGGCGATCATCGAAAGCTCATCCCGAGTCACCGTGCGCAGCCCGCTCACGTCGGATCGCGCGGCGCTCGCCCACGCAATCGATGACATTCAAGAGACCGACGCGCCGGGTGTCCTCGGCGATGCCCTCCGGTTGGCTGAGCAGATCGCCAAGAGCGAGCGGGACGCTAGCGTGGTTATCATCAGCGACGGCGGCTCGGGCATCGCGATGGAGGCCCAATCATCACTTGAACTCTCACTGCGAGCAGTGTCGCCTTCGCGCGAGACTTCGATTCGGTTCGTTCGCGCCGGCAGCCGCGCGGATAACCTCGGCATCATCGCGATGAACTCACGACAGCTTTCCGGAAGCACGCGGCGCGAGATGTTCGCTTCGATAGCGAACTTCGGCGACCGCCCCCGAGCCTTCGCCGCCGAGCTGAAGATTGAAGGTAACCTTGTTGATGCGCGAACTATCAACCTCGATTCCAATGATAGGAGCGCGCTGGTCTTTGATTCGCTGCCCGGTGAGGGCGGGTTGGCGGAATTGCGGCTCGACGTCGAAGACGACCTCGCATCCGACAATGTTGCCTATGCTTTCTTGCCCAGCGCGCAGCGTGTTCGAGTTGGTGTAGCCGGCGAGAATCCATTCCTGATCGAAGCGCTCGCGGCCAACTCGGACATCTCCGCGAGTACGATCGGCGCAACCGCGGCCTCAATCAGTTCCGAGTTCGATTGCTTTGTGAGCGAGGGCCTGGGCGCTTTTGAAGCCACCCGCCCAATGTTGCTCATCAACCCTCCGGACGCTGCCGGTCTGTGGCGCACAACAGGTCAGCACGAGCGCCCCGAGATCACTTCGGTCGAGCGCTCGCATCCGGTGAACAGCTTTCTCAGTTATTCGGATCTGCACATCGAAAGTGTCCCGCGGCGCGAAGTGCCGTCGTGGCTAAAACCCATTGTGAGCGCGGGGAACGACCCGGTGATCTGGGCAGGCGATGACGGACGCAGGCGGGTCGTGATGATCGGTTTCGATCTGGCGCGAAGCGACCTGCCGCTCAAAGTCGAGTTCCCAATCCTTCTTGCGAATTCTCTGTCCTGGCTTGCGAAGAGAGATGCGCCTTCCATGGAGCGGGCCGTTCGCACCGGGCAGCCCACAACGGTGCACACTCAAGCGCCGGCCGCTGCGATAACAACGCCGGGCGGCGATACTCGCGAAGTCGCGGCGCGTGATGGCTCGGTCGTTTTCGCGGACACGCTGCGCGCGGGAAAGTATGAGGTCAAGGGGGGAACAACGTTCGCCGCCAGTTTGCTGAGCGAGGCCGAGTCGAACACCTCGCCGCGCGATTCAATCCAGACTCGGGCCGGCGAAGTCCGCGGCCAGGCGGAAACTTTTCAAACTGAGCGCGAAACGTGGCGATGGATTGGTCTCTTCGCGCTCGCGGTGTTGATGGTCGAGTGGTGGGCTTATCACAAGAGAATCGCTTGAATGTGCAGCATAGGGAGCGCGCGGCAATGCACCCGATAATCCCACCAACGCGGTTGGTGGTTCATTCATACGTGGCCTACAGGAAAGGCCGCAGCGTGCTCTTGAATCCCACCAACGCAGTTGGTGGATCGTTCATACCCAGCCTAACGCTCCGCTCGGATTCACTTTCCGGCGGATCAGAACCAGGTTGGATATGAACGATCCACCAACTGCGTTGGTGGGATTCGGGGCCCCCGCCCGGCGCCGCGTGTAGGCTGAGTATGAACGATCCACCAACTGCGTTGGTGGGATTGCACTTGAATCCTTGTGTGTCGATGAAGCTCGATTTTACCAATCCGATGGCGCTTCTACTTCTCGGCCTGATCCCGGTTGCGCTTCACCTCGCGCGAAACAGCCTTGCCAATCTCTCTTCAACTCGACGCGGGATCAGCATCGCCGCGCGGATCCTGTTGCTTCTGCTCATCGTGCTTGCTCTCGCCGGATTGCGAATAAGAACGACCTCGCGCGATCTCGCTTTGATCTTTCTGGTGGATGTGTCCGCGAGCGTCGCCCAGGACAACCGGCAGGAGATTTTCGACTTCATCAACGCTGAAACCGCCAACGCCGGGCCTCGCGATTACGTCGGCGTGATAGCGTTCGCGCGCGAACCTTCGGTCGAGTTGGCCCCCGCTCGCAAGGCGGCGCTCGGCGATTGGCGCATAACGGAAATCAGTTCGAATCCAAAACGCGACTACACCGACATCGCCGCGGCGTTGAGACTCGCAGCCGCGCTGGTCCCGGAAGACGCAGCGGGTAGATTCGTTCTGATCTCCGACGGCAACGAGAACCTCGAGAGCTCAGCCGAAGAGGCCGAGCTTCTCCGAGTCGCCGGCATCGAGGTCTACACACGCGCGATCGGCACGACCACCGAGCGCGGTCCCTCGCGCGGAGAGATTGCAGTCCGCGACCTCGACGTGCCCGGGAAGCTGGACGAAGGCGAAGCCTTCGACTTGAGAGTCACCATCGACAGCACTCGCGACGCCGATGCGACGTTGCGAGTCTTTCGAAACGATTCGGTCGCAGCGGAGCGAAGCATTCACATCGCAGCGGACGGCGAGAACGTCTTCGTCTTGCCTCAGCGTGTTGAACAAAAGGGCTTTTACACCTATCGCGCGGAAGTCGAAGCCATCGGATCCGACGCTTTTGTCCAGAACAACGCGCGAGAGGCGTTCGCGATAGTCGAGGGCCAGCCGAAAACGCTCTACCTGTACGGCGACGCGCGGCCCTCGCCTGCGGTGGTTCGCGTTCTCGCGGAAGGAAGCTTTGCGGCTGATATGCGAACGGCCCAATCGGCGCCGGCGACGCTTGCCGGGTTTCAGGACTACGACCTGGTGATCTTTGACAACGTGCCGGCTTCGGCCCTGACCGCGGCGCAGATGAAGATGGTTCAGTCATACGTGCGGGATCTGGGCGGCGGGTTCGTTATGATCGGCGGCGATCAAAGCTTCGGCCCTGGCGGTTACTACAAGACGGTCATCGAGGAAACGCTGCCGGTCTCGCTCGACGTGCGCCAGAAGAAACACCTGCCAAGCCTGGCGCTCGCGCTGGTCATCGACAAGTCGGGTTCGATGGCGGGCTCGAAGATGCAACTGACTCAAGAAGCCGCTTCGGCGACCGTCGAATTCTTATCCGATCGCGACTCGGTTGGAGTGATCGCTTTCGACAGCGACCCGTACCCGGTCGTCAACCTCACTAAGGTTGAAGACAAGCAAGCGATCATTCGCCAGATCGGAACGATTCAAGCGCTCGGCGGAACGAACATGCATCCGGGATTGCGAATGGCCCGCGACTGGCTCGAGAAAAGCGATGCTCAAATCAAACACATCATCGTGCTCTCGGATGGAAGGAGCGAGGATGGCGACTTTCGCGCGATCGCGCGCGCGATTCGCGACGCGGGGATGACGTTGACGGCGGTTGCCGTGGGTGACGACGCGGATATTCCGATGATGACGATGCTGGCGGAGATCGGCGGCGGGCGCTTCTATGCGGCCGACCGCCCCGACAACCTGCCGCGCATTTTCACCCGCGAGGCGTCGCTGGCATCGCGCTCGACGATCATCGAGGACCCTTTTGTGCCGAGACTCGTCCGGCCGTCACAAGCAACGAACGGCATTGATTGGAGCGCCGCGCCGCCGCTTGGCGGTTACATCGGAACGGCCGAACGCGATTCGCTGAAGTCGCCGGCAATCACCTCGCTGATCTCAGACAAAGACGATCCGGTGTTCGCGATATGGCAATACGGATTGGGCCGGGCGGCGGCATTCACCTCGGATGCGAAGCCGCGGTGGGCCGCCGGTTGGATGAACTGGCCGGGCTTCGGATCGTTTTGGACGCAAGCTTTCAGAGACACGGTGCGCCGCAAATCGGGCGGCGGACTCACTCCGCGAATCGAGATAACTGCCGGCCGCGGTCACGTGTCGGTTGAAGCAACGGCGCCGGGCGGAGAGTTCAAGAACAATCTTCGACTTCGAACTCATATCGTCGCGCCTGATCTTTCGACGACTGACATCACGCTCGATCAAACCGCGGCGGGTCGCTACGAAGGTGATTTCGCGGCTACCGCTAGCGGAGCTTATCTCGTCAGCGTTTCGGAAGATGACGGCCAGTCCGCAACAACGGCCGGGGCAGTGAATTCGTATTCGCCGGAGTTCAATATTGCTTCGCAGGACGTGGACATGCTTGCGCGTGTCAGCGAGATGACCGGCGGGAGGGTGATCTCTAGCGATGCCGCGAGCGTCGATCTGTTCAAACAGCCTTCGACCAAAACAATCCCGCACGAGATTTGGGAAGCGCTTATGCTCGCGGCGTTGATTCTGTTGCCGGTTGACGTAGGAGTACGACGGGTTCTCATCACTCGCGAGCAGTTGGCTTTTGCGCAGCAATGGATTCAGTCGAAGCTTCGGCGCGGCTCTTCTGCCGAGCCAGATTCTGCCGCGTCGGTTTCGATGGCAAAGCTGAAAGACGCGCGAACTCGAGTAGTGCTGGGCGATGCGCCGGGCAACGAGACGCAGCCGCCGATTGAATCCGCTCGCGAAACCTTGGCCGAGCAAGATTCGAAAGTGCTCGCTTCCGCTGATACCAGCGAACGCACGGAGCCACTCGCCAGCCGGCTGCTCGATGCAAAAAGAAAGAGGCGGGATTGAGTCTGACTTTCGAATGCCTTATTCAGATGCAGTGTGGTGGGTGCCGGTGCTTCCGAAGCCGCCCGCGCCGCGCGATGTGTCGTCCAGCTCATCTACCTCGATCAGTGTCACTTCTTCGACTCTCTGAATCACGAGCTGAGCGATTCGGTCGCCGCGTTTGATGTGAAACGCTTCGTGCTTGTCCGTGTTGATCATGACAATTGACATCTCGCCGCGATACCCCGAATCCACCAGCCCAGGTGAGTTCACTAAAGCGATGCCGTGACGTGAGGCGAGCCCGCTTCTTGGAAGAACAAGTCCGGCATAGCCCGGCGGGATGGCTATGGCGATGCCGGTGGGTATCATCGCGCGCTCACCGGGCTCGAGCACGAAATCGACGCGGCTCGGCAGATCCAATCCCGCATCGCCTGCGTGCTGATAACGCGGCATCGGTAACCCCGCGTCGAGCAGTTTGATCCGAAGCTCTATCATCGTGCCGTTAGTTCCTGTCGCCGCCCCCGTGTTTCAAGCCGCACAGCTTGCAGTCTGTCGGCGGTTCGGTATTGTCGATCGTGTGCTTAACCGGTTTGATGGTTCGCACATAAGCGAAAATCGCCTTCACATCTTCGTCGGTCATCTGGCCATAAAAGTACCACGGCATGATTGGGCTCAGCGATCGCGCTTTCACCTTGCCGGTGCGCATCGCGTGGATGAAAAGCGCTTCGTCGTAGTAAGAAATCCCGGATGCATCAGATGTGATATTGCCTGCCATAACCGTTCCCTGAGGCGTCTCGAACAACAGACCGCCGGCGAATTCAAATCCGGGTTTCACCTGACCCCTTTCTTGAGGCGTGTGGCAGTCAGCGCAACTGGCCATTCGAACTAGAAACTCTCCCCGCTTCACCGGATCCGACAGATCGGGCTCAGGCACAGGGGCGTTAACAGGCTGCGGCGCGCCGCGCATAAGATACTTCACCGGGAAAATGATTTCAGTTTGCGGCAGTGGATTTCTAACCGGCGCAAGTGAGCGCAGGTAGACGATCGCAGCCGCCAGCTCTTCGTCGGGCATCTGATAATAGTTGCCATAAGGCATCAACGGAAACAGCGCGCGTCCGTCGTGACTTACGCCCTCACGAATTGCGCGCGCCAGCATGTCATCAGTCCAGTCGCCTACGCCCGTTTCCTTATCCGGGGTGAGGTTCGGGGCGATAAGCCGGCCCGGGAGGTCTGAGCCTTCGTCGAACACGGTGCCCGCACCTAATTTGCCTGCCCGTGGCGGCATTCCCGGTGCGTTTTCGTCTCGCTCGGAGTGACAGGCCACGCAACCGTATACGGCGGTGACCATGTAGCGTCCTCGCTCGAGCCGGGCCGGCGTCGCTTCGAATGTCCTGTTAGTCAGCGGCCGAGTCTTAGGCCCGATGAAAGGCCGCCATCCAATCGTGAAAGTGATTCCCACAATGAGCAGGGCAAAAACTATGAACAGTGTTGCTCCAACATACTTTTTCCATCGACGTGCCATGGAGTCTCCTTTTCGAATATGAATGTTCAGATTGCTAGAGGCCTTCGAGCAAGACGTGTCTTTTTATTACGTCAGGTTATTCCTGTCAAGGCGGGCCTTAAGCGAGGCGTCGCGATCACGGCTTTCCTCTGGACGCGTGGCAGGTTCTGTCCTATTCTATCGCCAGTGTGCCCGCCTTAATTATCCACTGAAGAAGGAACCCGTTCGCGATGGGACTTGCCGCCGTTTACCTTGGCCGTCAGTCGTGGGAAGACTACATAAGCGGCCGCGATTCGCTCGTGTCGTTCGAGAAAGCGCTTGAACAACGCGCCGCCCGGTTTGAAGAATCGCCGGTGCTTCCGGGCGCGATGCAAATTGGGTTGAGCGCGGCGGACTATCAGATCGCGCTCGAATCCGGATTGGGCGCGCTGGGGGCGGGACTGGGTAACGGCGCAACCGAGTCGGGGCATAGTATCGAGTTCGCGTTCGAACAGCTTGCCGGGGGACTGGATCAGCTCAACGCCGACTTCAATTTTCTTCTGGGCGACGCGATATGGAAGCTCGAGATGCACGAGGAGGCGCTCAGCAACATCCTGCACGAAATTCGCCTTGCAGAGTTCGAACGAGAGGCGCGAGCTTATCGAAGCAGGGCCGAGAAGGCTTATTTCAATGGCTGGTACGAAGAAGCCCTCGCGGATTTCCTGGAAGCAGAAAAACGCAACTATCCCGACTTCGGAGTGCTTCGATCGATCGCCAACATTTGCCTTTATCATCTGGTCAATCTAACGAGCTCGCTTGAATACTTTCGCAAGGCCGCCAAGTACTCGAGGCCGAGCGATGCGCGGCAGTCCGCCGAAGCACACTACTTCGCCGGCGTCGTGTGCGCGATCCAGAGACAGTTTCAAGACGGGCTCGACCATTTCGGCGAAGCCGTCGCGCTCAATCCCGCCTTGTTCGAAGCGCACTATCAGAAGGCATGCCTTGCGGCGATGCTCAATGAGGCTGACGCCGCGGTCACCAGTCTGGAGCTTGCAATCAAAGGCGACCCGCGATACTACGAACGCGCGAAGAGCGACGAAGTGTTCGACGCGGTGCGCCCGCAGGTGCAAGCCCTGCTCGACCGGTTGATGCAACCCGTTCAGGCCAAGCTCGCCGAGGTCGGCCGCGATGCGACCATGCTCAAAAGATATGTCATCGCTACGCCTGAAAAACGGCAGACGCTGTCGAGCATGTTTCAAAACGTCGAGGAGCGATTGGCGGCGGCGAACACTTACCGCTCCGGCGTCCAGTTCATGGGAACGCTCTCGCAGGTGCAGCAGGAATTGCGGGGCATCTACGATCTCTTCTACAAACAGTACGACATCGGCACGCGCGACTATGTGAGATCGGTCGCGATCAGTCCCGATGGACGGCTGGTCGCCTGCGGGTTTCTTTACGAGGGGATCAAGATTTGGGAAGTGGACAGCGGCGTGCCGATGCGAGCGATGCGCAGTCATACGGCAAGCGTCAACTCGATCTCCTTCAGTCCCGATAGTCAGTGCCTCGCCTCGGGTAGCCGCGATCGCACGATCAAGCTATGGGATGTGTCCACCGGCCAGGTGATTCGTACGCTGGACGGCCACGACGGCGAAGTGCGCGCGGTAGTCTTCAGTCCCGACGGGCAATGGCTCGCTTCTGGGAGCACTGATTCAACGGTAAGGCTGTGGAGATCAGTCACCGGGCGCGAGGTGCAGCCGTTTATCGGACATGAGCGGCCGGTGACTTCGACCGCGTTCAGCCCGGATGGTCAATACATCGCATCGGGAAGCCTGGATCGCACGATCAGACTCTGGGAGGCTCACACCGGGCGCGAGGTGAAGACGTTCGAAGGGCACACCGAAGGCGTGGCATCGCTCGCATACAGCCCCGACGGCCGATTGCTCGCATCCGGCGGGGAAGACAAGATGGTGAGAATTTGGGATGTGGCCACTGCCCGCGAGATTCGAACGCTAACCGGTCACATCAATGATGTGACTTCGGTGGCATTCAGTCCAAACGGAGAACTCGTCGCTGGAGGAAGCCTGGGCCAGACGATCAGGATATGGAAGCTATCGAATGGGCGTTTGGTGAAGACGCTGTGGTTCAGCGAAATCAGTTGGCACCCGGTGGCGTTCAGTCCAAAGGGGCAGTGGATGGCGCTTGCGAGCCGCGACGTTCAACTGTGGCTAAAGGCGCTGCTGACCGAGGAGGAGTACGCTGAGGTCAAGGCCGGCGAAGAACGCGGTACGCTGATGCGTCAGGAAGCAGAGATCCTTGCGCTCGAGCTTGCCGAGCTGAAACGGCTCGAGAAAGAAGAGGCCGCTCAAGAAATCGTGAGAGCGCACCGCCGGGCGGCGGGCGAATGTGAAATATGCGGCATCAGGTTGAACCTTGTCCGAAGATTTACGCGCCGCGAGCGTTGCAAAGCGCACAAATTGGTTGTTGGGTTTTTTGAAGGCGGCTCGAACCGCGACCGGTTCCCGTGATGGGAATCCCACCCACTGCCGAGACTGTGCGAAAAGTCCGAATGTCAGCAGAAGGGGTGATCAAAAATGATCAGATTCCCTGTGGAAAACGCGTCACGGGGCAAATACGCGCTGTACTATTCACCACACTTGCTATTCGCCCGACTTTTCGCACAGTCTCGGCAGTGGGTGGATGGTTCAAACCCAGCCTACGATAGAGCCGGCCGCCTCAGTTGTTTCTGTTATCTCTCTCCCCTCGCGCCGCGAGGGGAGAGCAGGAGAGGAAAACGGGAATCACCCCTGCGCCACCTGTGTAGCTTGGGCTTGAACCATCCACCCACTGCCGTGGATGGGATTCGCGGAGTTTTCAACAGTGTCTGAACACCGGGCTTGTGAACTGACGCTCAGCAGCTCGCTCAAACGCTGCTCTCCTCGCGGCGTGTGAGTCCTTCAAAGAACGCGTCGTGCATTGGGCGAGTCTTACTCTCTGGGAAACCGGCTTCGCGAACGATCCGCAGCCGCGAGTCGAAAAGACTTTCAGCCGAGACTTCAATGCCAGGCGCAACTTCGATCTGAACCAGCTCCTGGCCGTTGTGACCGGGGCCCGCAAATTCGTGGAGACCCTTGCACTGCCAACACACGCCAGTCTTGTTGATCAACTGGCAGAGCCCGTCGTAGCTTCCGATCATCTTTGATCGCGCCGCTGATAGCCGATGCCGAAAGATGGGCTCGGATACCTCGAGCATCGTTGCCGCTTCCTGATTCGAAAAGCCAAGCACCTCGCGAAGCATGATCGCCGCCTGCTCGTCGGGCTCGAGCGTACGGCTTATGCACGAAAAGCAGAATGCGATGTGCTCGCGCATCTCGAAGACAAAGTCGGGTGAGTGGATCAGCGCGTCGAGCTTTTCAACTTCATTCTCGTCGGCCTCGGTCTCGTACTGTCCGTAGAGTTGCGCTTCGACGCGCCAACGTTTCCTTGAACGAAGATGGTCCATACAAGCGTGAGTGGCGATTCCGAACAGCCAGGTCTTGAATCGGGCCTCGCCGCGAAAGCTGGGTAGACTCTGAAGCACGCGAACCAACACGTCTTGCAACAGGTCTTCGGCATCCTGGTGCAGCGTGGCCATGCGATAGATGTACGAGAACAGCGGCTTGCGCAGCGGCTCGACGAGTTCGCCGAACGCGGCTTCGTCTCCCAGCAGCGCGCGCTCGACTAGTTGGGTCTCTTGCTCGATAGGCAACGGGTTCAACATCGTTAGCCCAGAATAAACAACAACAATCAGGATCGACAAGATGAAAGTGATGCGTGATGCGTGATCAATGATGCGTGATTCGTGATGCGTGAAGATCAACCTTCACTTTGCCCTACCGCAGGATCAAATCACGCATCACGCATCACGGATCACGGGCCACGCATCCCGCATCACGAATCACGGATCACGCATCACGGATCACGCGTCACATTCTGATTCACTGCTGCATCAGCACCTGGCAAAGCTGCAAGCGATTGCCGGCGGGGTCGCGAAAGGTTGCGATGCGCACGGCGCCGGGCACCTCGTGGATCTCGCCTTCGAACTTGACGCCTTTGGCGGTGAGTTCCTTTTGCACGCGAGCGAGATCGTCAACTCGCAGTACGACCGTCGCTCCGCGTTCGTCGTCACCTTCACGCAGTTGATTCAGCCCGATGGATGCAGCGCCATCGGCGTGGCTGAACTCGCACCAGCCTTCCATCTCGAACGTCTTCTTGAGACCCAGCACTTCGCCGTAGAACTTCTTTGCCGCGTTGAGGTCTTCCACTTGATACCACGAAACATTGACTTCCATTTCCTTTTCCTCCCGATTTGAATTTCGCTTCTACTGATTTAGTCGAACGGCGCGTCGGTTTCCGCCAAACGTTAGGAAACAAACTCTCAACCTTTTCTCGTGTTTGCCCGGCTGGGTTGATCAGGTTAAGCTGTTTGAAACAAATTCAAGAGAGGAGATTCCTACGATGGCAACACGGAACGGCAGTGCGGTTTGGGAAGGAACGGTCAAAGAGGGCAAGGGCACGGTTAGACTGGGGAGCGGAGCGTTCGAGGGACCTTATTCATTCTCGTCGCGGTTTGAAGACGGGAAGGGCACTAATCCTGAAGAACTCATCGGCGCAGCTCACGCGGGATGTTTCTCGATGGCTTTGTCGGGGGCGTTGACGCGCGCAGGCTTTCCGCCCACCCGTATAGAGACTACGGCCAAAGTTCATTTGGGACCAGTAGAAGGCGGCTTCGCGATCGGGCTGATCGAACTAGAAACGACCGCCAATGTTCCCGGCATCGACGAGAATGCCTTTCAAGAACAGGCCGAGGGCGCTAAGAAGAACTGCCCTGTATCGAAGGCGCTCGCCGCGACCGAGATCAAGCTCAATGCGAAGCTGGTGAGTTAAACGCTTGTGGGCACCTTCGCAACGTTATCACGCCCAATCCATCTTTGGGTGCATCGTGTGCCACATCGTCGCGCGCTCGAATGCCAACGCTACTCTCAACGGTGAGCCTTCGTCGTACAAACCACCAGTGAACATGATCGATCGAGGCAAGCCGTCGATGAAGCCGCACGGCACACACACCTGAGGATGGCCGGTCAGGTTTGTCACAAGCAAACTCGCGCTGCCAGGGGCGGGCGAGACGAACACGTCCCACTTTGACATCAGCTTGTCCATCTCGCGCATAAGCAGCGTCCTCGCTCGCTGCGCGCGGATGTATTCGACCGCCGGGATGAAGCGCGATGTGCGGAACGAATTCGGCCAATCGCCCGGCGCCTGGCCGGAGAGTTGATTGACGCGGCCGTCGCGGGTGATGTCATCAAACGCTGCTGCTGCTTCGGCAACGAGGATGACGCGCAACGACCCCGTCGAGAACTTGGGCAGCTCGATTGGCTCGAGCTTGGCGCCTGCGGTTCTCAATGCGTCCAGAGCCTCCTTGTATAGAGCCTTCTGCTTTTCGTTATCACCGCCTTCGAACTCGGCTTTCAGATAACCTAACCGCATTTTTGAAAGCGGAACCTCGGGGGTCCAGTTAAAGGGTGCGTCTCCAACGGTGATGTCTCGTTGATCCGGGCCGTAGATCGAAGCAAGCACGGCGGCGAGGTCTTCGACGCCGCGACAGATCGGGCCGATCTTATCCATCGTCCAACTCAATCCCATCGCGCCGTAGCGGCTCACGCGGCCGTAAGTCGGTCTGAGCCCCGCGCACCCGCAGCGAGTCGCCGGTGACACGATCGAACCCAGAGTTTCAGTTCCGATTGAAAACCCGACCAGACCGGCGGCGGTAGCCGAGGCAGGTCCCGCCGATGAACCGCTCGAGCCAGTTCGGTCTTCGTCCACCTGCCACGGATTGCGGGTCACGCCCGCGAACCAGCGGCCGCCCTGCGCGAGCGCTCCCATCGAAAGCTTGGCCACCAACACCGCGCCTGCTTCGCGCAAGCGCTCGACCACCGTCGAGTCGTAGTCGATCATCTGATCGCGATAAGGCTCGGCGCCCCAGGTCGTCTTGATTCCTTTAGTCGCGAACAGGTCTTTGACACCGCACGGAATTCCATGCAACGGACCGCGATACTTGCCGCTCTTGATCTCACGATCGGCTTCGGCGGCCTGTTTCAATGCGAGATCTTCGGTGAGCGTTACGACACAAAGCAGCTTCGGACCGTAGCGCTTCAATCGGGCGAGGTACATTTTGGTGAGATCCGTAGACGTGACCTGGCGTGTGCGAACAAGCTCGGCGAGCTGCGTTGCGGTGAAGAATGCGACCTCTTCGAGCGAGTTGTATTTCGGAATCTCCTGTTTGGTGAGCTTGAACTTGACTGGCTTCCAGTCAAACTTTTTCCCGGGCAGCGCCGGATGAAACGCAGTGGCCGGTTCGGTGTCGAGTGGAATATCGATCTTACGGAGGGTCTCGTAACCCGTGAGAGCTTGATTGACTCCTCGAAGCGCCATCGTCTCTTGCGCGTCGTTCAACTCAATGCCAATCAACTGTTCGGCGGCGTGAAGCATTTCCTTCGTGATGCGCTGCGGCGGTTGTGGCTGCTGCGGTTGTTGAATTGCTTGGGCCGCCGCCACATCGAAATGCGGCGCGGCAAGACCGGCTACTCCGACGGCGGGAAGGAGCTTTACGAAGGAGCGGCGGTCCATCCCGCCTGTTGCTTTGTCATCTTTAGGTTTGTATTGTTCGCGCGATTTTCTTTTCATGGTTTCTCGCAAGATAGGTTTTGTAGCGTGGACCAAACGTAAGGCTTGTACTACAGCTTATCCGTCGTCTTCAACTCGATTCCCTTCTTCTTCACCCACTCCCGCCAATGGTCGAGGTAATGCTGCTCGTTCTGTTTGAATGCGGCGTGAGACGGATACCAGCTTTCATTATCTTCATCCGACCGGGCTACGCCTGCGAGACCCATCACGGCCTTCCATCGCACTTCCCAATCCTCGTCGTAAAGCGCCTTTGAGAGCGGTGCGATGACCGCTTCAGTCCCGATTTTGCGAAGCGCTCCAGCCGCGTCACGGCGGGTCTGCTCGTCCGGTGATGACATCAACCGACTCAACGCAGGTATTGCCGCCGGATCTTTGATATAGGTCAACGCTGCGCTCAAAACGAATTCCCATTGCGAGCCTTCAGCCTGCACAAAGAGCTTTGAGGATTTCCGCAAAGACTTCTCGACGAGCGGAAGCATTGACAGGTCGTTATGCTGAAGCAGTACGGAGGCCGCCAGCACATCAAGCGGCGAAGTCAGCTCGGGGCCAGCAGCTTTAAGAGCAGGAATCGCGTTGGCCGCTGGAACAGTGCGAAAGTATTCAATAGCGGTAACCAGGTCGCGGCGAATGGCAACCGGAGACTTGAGAATGCACTCTATCTCTGTCGCGATTCGTCCGATTTCGCGGCCGCTCATCGGAGTGTTTTTAGTCGAGCACCCTTCGCGGACGGCAAGGATCGAAGGATAGTGGGGTGAAACAAAACCAAGCCCCTCGGCCGTCGCTCGAAAAAAGAACATGCCGAAGTGCTTGGCCTGAACAGTCGCGAAGCCTGAGAAGTCGTCCAAAGGCATATATGATCTGAAGGAAACTTCCGCATCCGCTATTCCCTTGATGACTCGGTCGACGCGCAAGACGCCGGCCAGACGACGAGCTTTTCGCATCTGTCCTTCAATATCAAAATCGCCGGTTTCTTCTTCGCTAAGCGACTTAACTTCGCCGACAACGATGAGACTGGCTTCTGCTGCCAGCTTTGAAATGTTGAGGGCGGGAACGACGGCGGCTCGGGCGGGTTGGGGCGTCAGACTCGCTGCAGCCAGAAACAATATCAATACGGTTTTGCCTCGCATAACGCATCCTCAAATTCGAATTGTCATTGCTCGTGGAGTGACTACTTGAGCCATTTCAGTTACCGATGTAGCGATAATAGAACGAAGGTGGAGGAACCACCAAGCACCGCGAATGAGATCTCCCATAAAGACAAAGCACCAGGGCACGAAGGACCTTCCGCGCCTTCGTGTCTCGGTGCCTTTGTGTTGAGAGGCTTTGTTATTCCTTTCTAGCCTGCTGAGCCTTCGAGCCGATTTCCTTCAACAACTCTTGGACGGCCACTTCGATCTGCCGGTCGCGGCCTGCCAGGTTGTCTTCAGGCGAGTTCTCGACGAAGATGTCGGGCTTCACGCCGTAGTTCTCCATGTTCGTCCGGTTCTTATCGGCGAGAAACACTCCAACGCCCGGCGTGCGGACCGTAGAGCCGTCGATCAACGAATAGCTCCCCGTGCCGATCACCGCGCCCGTCGTTGGGGTGCCGATCACCTTGCCTAATCCGAGAGCGCGGAAGCCGGCCGGGAACATCTCGGAGTTGGAAGCCGAACGCCAATTCTGCAGCACCACTTTCGGTCCGAAGAATCCTGCGAACGGCCGGCCGGTAGCTTCAGTGCCGCGAGGTTGCCATATCTGATACTCGCGCTGCACAAGTAGGGCCAGCAGCTCCTGCTCGATGTTGCCGCCGCCGTTCCAGCGCTCGTCGATGATCACCGCTTCCTTGTTGCGATTTTCGCGCAGCTCCTTTTCGAAGCGGCGCAGCGAAGGCTGATTCATCGATTGAATGTGCAGGTATCCGATGCGCCCGTTCGAGAGCTTGTCCACCATCGCGCGGCGATCCTTAACCCATCGCTCATATCGAAGCTGGCTGTAAGCCTGCGACGAAACCGGTTCGATGCGGCTCTTCCACGCGCCTTCTTCGGACGGCTTGTTGTTGAAGGTGACTTCGATCTTGCGGTTGAGCCGATGATTGAGCATCGCCCAGTAGTTGTCTCCCGCTTTTACGGGCTTGCCGTTGATGGCGATCAGATAGTCGCCCGCGCTCACCCTGACCCAGTCTTTGTCGGCCGGCCCTTCTTCATAAACGTGAGTGACTTTGTAGCGGCCCGCGGTGTCATCGGCGGCCAGCTCGACACCCAGGTGGAAAGTGGAAACTCCGCCGGCATCACGACCGCGCGGGGGCGGGGCGGCGCCGGTGTGCGATGCGTTCAACTCGCCGATCATCTCGTTGACTATGTTCAGAAGCTCCTGACGGTCGCCTACGAATTCAACGAGCGGTTGATACTTCGCGCGCGCGCCGTCCCAGTCCTTGCCGTGCATCCCCGCGTCGTAGAAGCGATATTTCATCGTGCGCCACGCGTCGTCGAACATTTCCGCCCACTCGGTCGACTTGTCGATCTTCACTCGGGCAGTGAAGCTGATGCGCCGCCGCGCGCCCTCTCGTCCGCCCGATGCAGCCGCGGCAGGCGCGGCGGGCGCGCCGGACCCAAAGCCGGCGGTTGCGGGAGCAATCGAGACCGAGTAGATCGAACTCCCTTCCTTGAAGAAAAGCGTGCGGCCGTCACGCGCGATGTTGAGGCTGTTGATGCCTCCGCCAAAACCTCCAAATCCGCCGCCCGGCCCGCCGGCGTCATCGGTCGAAGGCGGCTCGCCGGCGGTAACGCGGGCCAATCGCCTGCCGTCTTCTTGTATCGAGTAGATGACCGGAATAGAGCGAATGCCCGCCGGTTCAGTTGTGACAAATACAACCGTGCGGTTATCCGGAGCTACAGCATAGTTGAACACCGCGAACGGCATTCGAGTTAGCTGTTTGGTTCGCCGCTTGAGACCGGCCCAGTCGATGTTGATGTCTTTCGGCGGCGCGGTGCGCTGAGCGCCGGCTACGCGGCGCGCGACCGCGTCGTTGCTTTGATCCTGCAAGTCGCCTTCCGGACGGTCCTCAGGATCGGCTGGGTCGCGCTCCTCGCGTTCCAGCGCGACTGAGTAGATCTGCGCCGACGGTTGCCCGCCTCCGCCCAATCCCGCTTCAGTCCGAACGAAGTAAAGCTTGCGGCCATCGTGAGTGAACTGCGGATTCACGTCGTTGAAAGAGTCGAAGGTGACCTTTCGCTCTTCGCCGCCGCTCGAAGGGATTAGATAAACATCGGAGGTTCGAACGTAGTCGGCCTTCGAGAAAGCGATCCACTTGCCATCGGGCGACCATACCGGCCCTCCGATGTTGCCGTATTTCGACGAAGCGAGCTCGATTGTTTGCTTCGAGTCAACGGCGTACTTGCGGAGCTTATTGTCCGAAGCCGTGAATGCGATCTCCTTGGAGTTCGGCGACCAGATGAACGAAAACTTCAGCGAGTCGAGATCGGTGATCTTCTGCGGCTCGCCAGTCGCGTCCGCCGCAATGAGATAGATTTCTTCACGCCCGCTGCGGTCGCTGGTGAAAGCGACCCACTTGCCGTCGGGCGAATATCCGGGGTCTTTGTCCCGCGCGGGGCTGTCGGTAATCTGGCGAAGGTCGCCTTCTTCAGTCGGGGCGGTGAAGATCTCGCCGTGAATAGAGAAGGCTATGCGGCGTCCCGAAGGCGCGAGGTCGTAATCGTCAGCTTGCGAGTTGAAGTCTCGGACTTCAGCCAGGTTCTCCTGGGTCTCCGCGGCTATGTCGAGCTTGATCAGCGCGGCTTTTCGGCTGGCCACGTCGAGTTTCCACAGGCCGAAGTCGTGCTCGAAGACTATTACCTTTCCGTCCGCGCTTATCGCCGGAAAGCGCACGTCACCGGTCTTGAATGAAGTGACGCGATCGGCTTTTCCGCCGGCTTCGGCGACTCGCCAGATATTGGTCAACCCGTTGCCTTCGCGATCGCTCACGAAGTAGATGAAGCCATCGGTGCTCCACATCGGCCACGAGTCTATCCCGTCGAAGTCGGTAAGGTCGGTGAACTTCTTGGACGCGATATCCATCACGGTGACATCCGTCTGCATGGCGCCGCGATAGTACTTGCGCCAGTAAGACTGACCCTTCCGATTGATCGCGAGTTTCTTGCCGTCGGGCGAGTAGCTGGCGTTCACTCCCATATCGGCGCCTGCATTGCGCTCCATTCCCCCTTCGATCGAAACGGTGTAGAGCTTTCCGGTGAAGTCGTCGCCGCGGCTCGAAGCGAACAAGACTGCGCGTGAATCAGGCGTCCACCCCAGCACTGTGTCGTCGGCGGAATGAAAAGTGAGTTGCTTCGCCGCGCCCCCTTCGCTCGGAACAAGGAAGACGTCAGCATTGCCGTTGCGGTCCGAAGAAAAAGCGATCCATTTCCCGTCCGGCGAGAAGCGCGGATAGACGTCGCGCGCCTTGTTGGCGGTGATGCGCTTGATGTTTTTGCCGTCTTCGTCGGCGGTCCATATGTCCGCAAGGTAAGTGAAGGCAATTTTTCCGTGATTATAATGCGGGTAGCGAATGAGTCTGGCCTCGCCGCCCGCGGCAGTGAGCGGCGCGCACAACGCCAGGAAGAAAACAAGGGCATAGAGTCTTTTCATAGGGTCTCCTTTTGTGGCAGAGCGGCACGATGGTTGAGATGTTCAGAGTTCAACCTTCAGGTTGCGCGAAACCGGCAAGCTAAAGCTTGGACTCTGAACCTCGGATGATCGGCGAACTGCAAGCATAGTCCAGAATTGGTAAGGTTGGCGAATGGCAAGGACGGTTTCGGCCCTGCCCGGGTTACACGAAAACGCTCGGCCCTTGCGTATGTGGCCGTGATCTGCCACGCGCGTCGCTTGTCTGCAAGCGACAACCTTGGCGGCAGCCGGGCCGCGGAACAAGCCGGCTGGCATTCGTGCCAATGTTCCGTGCGTAACGCGCGGTTACTTGCTCGAGCAAAGATAATATGTCACTATTTATCCATCCTGGGTCGGCTCATAGACGAGCTGGAAATTTTCTGAAGCGAGAAAGAAAAATGAGCAACGACGACCTTACTCACAACCTGGCAGATAAAGAAGACGACAAAACAACTCAGGCGACGATCATGGCGGTGTTTAGACTACTTCAAGACTTAGACAAGCGGCTCAACGCCCGACTTGATGCGATAGAAACCCGACTTGATGCGTTAGATACCCGACTTGATGCGTTAGAAACGAGAGTCGGTACCGTAGAAACTCGACTTGACGCACTGGAATACGAGGTAAAGAGTGGATTCATCCAACTGGGCGATAAGCTCGCGGATCAGATGGATCGAACCAGGGCGCACGCCGACGCGGACTATGAGAAGCTGCAAAGAAAGATTCGCCAATTGGAATCTAAAGCGTCATGAGCCCAAGAAAACGCCAAGGAGCAATGCCCGGCACGGCAACGGCCCTGATACTACGATGACCAATGGCGGCCACCGTCTCGCTTAGATCTGCATCCACCATTCAATTCAAAGTTGTACTGAACGCGAAACCCGAGCTATGATAGCTCGGGTTTCGTTTAGGTCAAACATAGAGACCCGCTACTCATCACTCGACAATTCAGACGCTGGAGGACAGTCTCATGAAGCCTGTGTGCCGCGCGTTCGTGATCAGTGCACTCGCGTTATTGCTCGCGTCCCCGCTTGCGATTTCAGCGCAGTGGAGCAAGAAGCCTTACACCGAGTGGTCGGAGAAGGAAGCGACGAAGTTGCTCAACGAGTCACCATGGGGTAGGACAGACACCTTTACGGATATGTCGAAAAGTTTTTCGAGCGGCCCCGGGGCTAACCCGACTGCGAGAACAACGCCAAGCGCAGATGCAAGCGTACGCAACGTCCATTTTCGCATCCGCTTCCTGTCAGCCAGGCCCGTTCGCGAAGCCTTCGCCCGGCTCATAGAGCTAAGACAAAAGGGCGCGATACCCGAACAAGTTGCGGCCCGGCTCAAGGCTTTCGTGGTTAGCGGATTCAACGACTTTGTTGTGGTGACGGTGGACTGCGAATCCGAGGCCAAAACCGAATTTCAGCAGGTGCAGGCGTTGCTCAATAACCGAGCCACGGCGGATCTAAAGAACAGCACCTATCTTCAGAGCGGCAACAACAAGGTTTTCCTCGAAGAGTATCAGTCGCCGAAAAGCGACGGGCTTGGCGCTCGACTCGTTTTCCCTCGCCTGGTGGATGGCAAGCCCTGGCTCACCGAGGCAAGCGACGAAATTCACTTTTACTCCGAGCTTTCCACGACCTACAAGCTGGATATGCGCTACAAGGTCAAAGAGATGATGTACCAGGGGAAGCTAGAGTATTGAGCTTTGATTCGCGGCCAGATCGCGCCAGGAAAGGAAAGGACGCTTGTTCAGTGGCAGTCTGTCCCGGCTCACGCAACGTGGCAGGCCGGCTGAAGACAGCTATGGGGGATAAGCTATGAATCTCTCGAGACGTTTTTTGATACTAAGCATACCCGTTCTGCTTTTGCTTTTCTCAGTGACCGCGCCGGCGCAGTGGGACAAGAAACCGTACGCCGAGTGGTCAGACAAGGAAGCCTTGAAAGTGCTCAACCAATCGCCGTGGGGCCAGACGCACTCGTTCACCGATACGTCGAAGATGTTCTCAACCGGACCCCGTGGGCTCAGCCCCCAGCAAACTGCGGAAGCGAACCTGAGACGAGTCAACTTTCGCATTCGCTTCCTCTCGGCCAGGCCCATTCGTGAAGCCTTCGTGCGCGCAATAGAGTTGAAGCAGAAAGGGCAGCTCCCGAAACAGTTCGCCGATCAACTCAAGGCGTTTGTCGCCAATGAATTTCGTGACTTTATTCTGGTCGTGGTGGACTTTGATTCTACTGAGTCGACGGGAGAGATCGAGCAGGTGCGGGCGCTACTCAATAATCGCACAACCGCGGATCTCAAGAACAACACCTACTTGCAGGTCGGGGGCAAGCGCGTTTTCCTGGAGGAGTACCAGTCGCCTAAAAGCGATGGGTTTGGCGCGCGTCTTGTCTTCCCCCGCCTGGTCGAAGGCAAGCCCTTGATCACCGAGGCAACCGAGGATATCCATTTCGTCTCCGAGCTGTCCTCGACCTACAAGCTCGATTCGCGTTACAAAATCAAGGACATGATGTATCAGGGCAAGCTCGAGTATTGAACCGAGTACTGAATCCGCATTCACGGCCGACCGTCTTACGAGGAGTCTTTGCCAAACATTCAGACAGCCCGCCTCAATATCTACTACGAGCTGCACGGCGACGGCGAACCTCTGCTCCTTATTCGCGGGCTCGGCAGCACCAGCGATGGATTCAAAGCACAAGTCGATGGGTTGTCGCCACACTTCCGGGTGATTTCATTTGACAACCGATGCGTCGGCCGCTCCGATCAGCCGCAAGAACCTTTCACGATCGCCGACATGGCTGACGATACAGCGGCGTTGCTGGACGCGCTGGGCATCGAGAGCGCCCACGTGTTCGGGGTATCGCTCGGGGGAATGGTTGCGCAAGAGCTTGTGCTTCGCCACCCGAAGAAGGTACGGTGGCTGGTGCTCGCATGCACTCACGCGGGCCCGCGCACGGCGGTGCGCTCGCCCGAGTGGGCGGTTCGCATTTTCAACGAGTCGCGAGAGATGCCGCGGGCCGAAGCGCTCCGCAGTTCGGTTCCGCTGCTGTTTGCGAAGAAGACAGTCACCGAGCGGCCTGAGCTTATCGAGGAAACTCTCGCGGTGATGGCGAACAACAATCAACCGAAGTCGTCTTATTTGCTCCAGCTCGGCGCGGTGATGGGACACGAAACGTTTGATCGGCTCTCAGAGATAACTCACCGGACTCTGGTGCTCACCGGGAAAGAAGACACGCTGGTCGATCCAGGCAACTCGCGCCTGATCGCCAGCCGCATACCCGGCGCGCGGTTGATCGAATTCGAAGCAACGGGCCACGTCTTCTTCACCGAGAAGTCTGAAGAAGTGAACCGCACGCTCGTTGGTTTTTTTCAAGAGGGACGATGATGAACCTGAGGTCAGAGATCAGAAGTCAGAGGTCAGAGGTCAGAAGTCAGATGAGAATGAGACTAGTATTAGTTTTGGCGGTGACGCTGTTGGGCGCCGAGTCAACCTTGGCGCAAAAGCATGAAGTTGCCTTCACGTCGGGAGTTCTGAAGATTGGCGAGCGTGGATTCGATCTGCCGCAACCCGGCTTCCTGCGTTTCAGCACCGGCTTCACATATGAGTTCAACTACGCCCAGCGCCTCTTCGATGCGCGGCTTGCCGCGCTCTACTTTGAAGTTCCGTTCGCGGGTACGCCGCGCACCAAGATCAAAACTACAAACGCGCTTTCTCCGAACAGCTACTCGTCGATCTTCTTCACCCCCGGCATCAAGGTCAAACTGCTACCGGGTGGTAAGTATTCGCCTTTCGCTACGATGGGAGTTGGGCTTGCGCATTTCCGCGAAGGCGATACCACGGTGAACAATCAAACCGTCGCGGACCGTAACAGCAAGACCGATGTGGTTTTCGCTTTCGGCTTTGGTCTTGATGTGAAGGTACGTTCAATTTTGAGCATCAGAGGCGAGGTGCGCGACTTTTACTCTGAACTTCCGCCTCTCAACGTTCAAGCGTTGAGTGACCGTCAACACAACGCGCTTATTTCGGCAGGCATTGTCTTACGCTTCTGAACCTCTCGAGCTGGACTAACCCACGCGCTTTGCCTTGTCGCTCCAGTGCTTATCGCGCAAGACGTTCTTTTGAATCTTTCCGGTGGCCGTTCGCGGAAGAGCTTCGATGAACTGAATGCGGCGCGGGCACTTGAAGTGAGCCAGGCTCGCGCGGCAAAACTCGATCAATTCCTCTTCACTCGCAATCGCGCCGGACTTCAGCACAACAAGCGCGCAGACTGTCTCGCCCCAGCGTTCGTCGGGCACCCCGATCACCGCGGCTTCCAGCACCGCGGGGTGCTTGTAAAGAAGTCCCTCGACTTCAATCGACGAGATGTTCTCGCCGCCCGAGATGATCAGGTCCTTCTTTCGATCGACGACTTCGATGTAACCCTCGCTGTCCAACAATGCCATATCGCCGGTGTGAAACCATCCATCGACGATCACCGCATCGGTCGCTTCCGGCTGCCGCCAGTAGCCTTTCATTACCACGTTCGCGCGAGTTATTACCTCGCCCACTTCGCCGCTGTCTGGTTTCACATCGCGGCCGTGGTCATCCACGACTCGTATGTCGACGCCGATCATCGGGTAGCCGGTCTTTGCTTGCACCCGGCTTTTTTGATCGGCGGACCAGTCTTGCATGTGAGGTTTGATCTTGCTGACGGTTAGGAAAGGCGCGGTCTCAGTCAGACCGTAGATTTGAATCACCTGCCAACCAAATTTCTCCTGGGCGCCTTGAATCGTCGCAAGTGGAGGAGCCGAGCCGGCCGTTCCTACGCGTACGCCGCGCGGCAACCCGTCGAGCATCGCTGCATTCATCGGGTGATTCAGAGCCATGTTGATCATCGTCGGGGGCATGCACGCAAACGTGACCCGCTCACGCGCGACCAGATCGAAGAACGCGGCGGGCTCAAACTTTTTAATGATCACGTGAGTCCCGCCCATTCCCGTCACGGCATAACCGACGCCCCAACCATTGCAGTGAAACTGCGCGAGCGTGTGCAGATAGACATCGCGTTCGTGAATACCGAACTCGCAGATCGAGTTGATCGCGTTGATGTAGAGGTTGCGATGCGTGAGCATTACGCCCTTTGGACGGCCGGTGGTGCCCGAAGTGTACAGCAGCGCCGACGTTTCGTTTTCATCGATATCGACTGGCGGCGGAGACTCGGGTGATGCCTCGGCGAGCAGCGTCTCGTAGTCGAGCCAGCCTTCTTCGGCGGCCTTCGAGTCGTCGCTGGCCACGACGAAGTGTTCGATTGTCGTAAGCCTGTCGCGAATCGAATCGATAAGACCGGTGAGTCCCTCTTCCACGATCAGCACCTTCGCCCCGCCGTGATTGAGTATGTACTCGAAATCGCCGGCCACCAGGCGAAAGTTGAGCGGCATCAATATCGAACCCAAAAGCGGGGTGCCAAAGAAAGCCTCGAGCACGCGATGGCAATTCTGAGAAAGCATAGCCACGCGATCGTCCTTCTGAATGCCGAGACCGCTCATCGCGTTTGACCATCGATTGACTCTCTCGCCGAACTGACGATAAGTGAGCCGGGTGTCGCCGCAAACGACGGCTTCTTTGTTCGAATGCGCGACCAATGCGCGCTTCAAGAAGTCGTATTCATTGAGAGGAACGATCACGATTGAAGACCTCCGGGGAAGTTGCTCGACCCGAGCGCGGGTCAGCATAGCACAAAGAGAAAGTCATGGTGTAGGGCGGCAGCACGCGGGAACTTCGGCTCACCAAGCGGCGTCTAATTCTTCAGCGCCGACCTGACGAATCAATCGCGTTTGATTTGCTGGTCGTGTTTCAGGCATCATGCCGCTCCGTGAAATCAGACTTTCGATTCCATCACGACATCCGCGTCCGCTTCGCCGACACCGACTTGCAGGGCATCGTGTTCAACGGCAACTACCTCACCTACTACGACGTTGCGTGGACCGAGTATTTCCGCGCGGTTGGCTACGAGTGGAAAGATCTGCTCGCGCTTGGAGTGGACACGGTACTGGCTCGCACAACGATGGTGTTCAAATCGCCGGCGCGCTTCGACGAGATTCTACAGGTGCACACTCGCGTCTCGAAGATCGGAACGACCAGCCTGACCTTCGAATTCGAGATCTACCCCGAAGGCGAAGACCGCCTGATCAATTCGGCGAACTCTATATACGTATGCGTTGACCCGAAGGCGTTGAAGCCGGCGCCCGTGCCGGAAGATCTCCGCCAGCGTATCAGCGGGTTTGAAGGAAGTAACTTAACCGAAGGGTGACAAGAGCCGCGCCCAGAGGAGCCGTTCGTAATTCCGCTATCGCCACAAAGGCGTTATTCTGTTGCCAAGAGAACTGGGACGCTTTCCAACTCGATCAAACAAGGAGAAGACACGTGAGTCCGATTCAAAGAAGAGTCGAACACATCATTGAGCCACAACCGGTCATTGAAGGAGCGGGAGTGAAACTCAAGAGAAGCATCGGCACGCGGACCCTGGACTATCTCGATCCATTCTTGTTGCTCGATCATTTCGCGGATAGCAAACCGGAAGATTATGAAGCCGGTTTCCCGCTCCATCCTCATCGAGGAATCGAGACTGTCACCTACGTGCTGCGAGGCGCCGTCGATCATCGGGACACCCTTGGCAACGCCGGGAGCATTGGCCCGGGCGACGTTCAGTGGATGTCGGCCGGCGGCGGCATCATGCACGAGGAGATGCCTCAAGTCCGACCCGAAGGCATCGACGGGTTTCAACTCTGGGTCAACCTCCCGGCGAAGCTCAAGATGTCCAGACCGCGCTATCAGGGTATTGAAGCCAGCGAGATTCCCGCGGTCGAGATCGAAGGCGGAGCAAGGATCCGTGTGATTACCGGCACAGCAGGCGGCGTAAAAGGTCCGGTTAGCGGGATCGCCGCGGATCCGGTATATCTCGACGTTTCCGTTCCGGCTCACACCTCTTTCACCCATCAGATCGCCCGCGGCCACACCGCCTTCGCCTACGTGTTTGAAGGCGAGGCTGCATTTGCCGACGACGATCAAAGACAAGTATCACACACGAGACTCGTGGTGTGGGGCGACGGCGAATACGTCAAGGTCGTCACCGCTGAAAGTCCTGTTCGGTTCCTGCTGGTGTCAGGCAAGCCTTTGAACGAGCCCATCGCGCGATACGGCCCCTTCGTGATGAATACGAGAGAAGAGATCGAGCAGGCGCTACGGGACCTGAGAGCAGGTACGTTCGTCTGGTCGGGACCGGAATAACCCACCCGCGATCAAAGCTCCTTTAGAGCGATGGCAAATATCTTTTCACAACCGTGCGATGAGGGCGCGATCATCTCGAAGCCCGCGGTTGCCCGGTGCCCGCGGGCTGCTGAGCCCTGGATTCTCGCCGCGACAATCCTGGGGTCGAGCATGGCCTTCATCGATGGAACGGTGGTCAACGTCGCCCTGCCCGCGCTTCAAGCGAACCTCAACGCCACGGTCCTCGACGTTCAATGGGTAGTTGAATCATATGCGCTCTTTCTCGCCGCGTTGATTCTTGTCGGCGGCTCGATGGGTGACCGATTCGGCAGGCGGCGCATCTTCTGCGCGGGGACCTCTCTGTTTGCGCTTGCGTCCATCTGGTGTGGGGTGGCGCCAAGCGTCGGACAACTGATAGTCGCCCGGGCGGCCCAGGGCGTTGGCGGCGCTCTTCTTGTACCCGGTAGTCTCGCCATCATCAGCGCCTCATTTGGTGAAGACAGACGCGGGACGGCTATCGGCACGTGGTCGGGATTCACAGCGATCACCGCCGCGATTGGTCCGGTCATCGGCGGTTGGCTGATCGAGCATGTTTCGTGGCGGGCCGTCTTCTTCATCAACCTTCCGATTGCGCTCGTCGTGTTGGGACTTTCCTATTGGCGGGTGCCCGAGAGCTGCGATGCCGCGGGAAAGAAACGGCTGGATTGGTTGGGCGCGGGGCTTGCCACGTTGGGTTTGGGATCGCTTGTTTATGGGCTGATCGAGTCGTCACGCTTAGGCTTCGCTCATCCTCTAGTGCTCGTAGCGCTCGGCGGGGGCGCGGTCTCGCTGGCCTTGTTTATCGCGGTCGAGGCGCGTTCCGCCGATCCGATGCTGCCGCTCACGCTATTTCGTTCGAGGAATTTCATCGGAGCCAATCTACTCACGCTGTTTCTGTACGCAGCGCTATCAGGAGCTATGTTTTTCGTTCCGCTCAACCTGATCCAGGTACAGGGGTATTCGGCAACTCAGGCGGGCGCTGCGTTGCTCCCTTTCATTCTCATCTTGTTCCTTCTGTCCCGATGGTCCGGCGGATTGGTTAAGCGATACGGCGCGAAAGTGCCTTTGGTAGCCGGACCAATAGTCGCGGCTGTGGGATACGCGTTGTTTATTCGTCCGGGCGTCGGCGGCGCTTATTGGGCAACTTTTTTTCCTGCTGTGGTAGTCCTTGGTTTCGGGATGGCGCTGAGCGTTGCGCCGCTAACCACCATAGTCATGAGTGCGGTAGAAGCCAATCGCGCGGGCGTTACTTCTGGGATCAACAACGCGGTGTCGCGCACGGCCGGGCTGCTTGGGATTGCGATCCTCGGAATTGTGATACTCCACGCCTACAGCGGCGAGGTTGATCGGCGGCTGGCCTTGTTGCGTATCTCGCCTGAAACGCGAAGATCTATCGATGAGCAACGGGTCAGGCTAGGCGCAACTGAAATCCCCGCCGTCGACGATCAGACGCGAGTAGCATTGAAGCAGGCTATCGATGAATCCTTCGTCTTGGGCTTTCGCGTGGTGATGACCGCCGCCGTTGGGCTCGCGTTGGCAAGCGCGCTCAGCGCGTTTATGATGATCGAAGGCAAGCTGGCGCCGAGCGTTGCGCGCGCATTTCAGCATCAGTAGAAGAAAGGCACTTCAAGTTTGACGGCGATCTTAGCAGGCTGCTGAAAAAACCGATGACACACAAGTATTCAGAGCCAATCCCACCAACGCAGTTGGTGGATCCACCAACGCAGTTGGTGGATCGTTCATACTCAGCCTACACGGGACACAGGGCGAAAGTCCCGAATCCCACCAACGCAGTTGGTGGATCGTTCATATCCAACCTGGCTCTGATACCGGGAAGTGAATCCGACCGGAGAGTTAGGCTGGGTATGAACGAACCACCAACTGCGTTGGTGGGATTCAAAAGCACGCTGCGTTCTTGCTTATAGGCCACGTACAGTACTGGAGGTAGTCATGTCGGACGCAAATTTGACGAGCGCGCTCGCTGGCGCCGAAACCTGGCCGTCTCTCCCAGTAAAAGAATGGGGAGACACTTACGCCACACTTCACATGTGGACGCAGATCGTCGGCAAGATTCGGCTCGTGCAAACACCCTTGATCAATCATTGGTGGAACACAACGTTGTATCTGACAGCGCGCGGACTGACGACGTCACCAATTCCGCACGGACATCGAATCTTCGAGATCGACTTCGACTTCATCGACCACCAGCTACACATTCGCACCAGCGATGGCGCTACCGGGTCGCTGGCCCTGGCGCCGCGTTCGGTCGCTGATTTCTACCGCGAGGTGATGGACACATTGCGGTCTCTGGGATTGGAAGTCCACATTCACGCTAGCCCAGATGAAGTCGCCGATCCGATTCCCTTTGCCGAAGATCACAAGCACGCCTCTTACGATGCTGAGTACGCGAACCGGTTTTGGCGCATCCTGGTCCAAGCCGACGGGGTATTCAAGCAGTTCAGGTCGGGCTTCATCGGGAAGTGCAGTCCGGTGCATTTCTTCTGGGGCAGCTTTGATCTTGCGGTCACCCGGTTCTCGGGACGCCGCGCGCCGGAACGGCCGGGCGCGGACGCCATCACCCGCGAAGCCTACTCGCACGAAGTGATCAGTCACGGTTTCTGGCCGGGCGGTGGCGCGGTTGAAGCGCCGATTTTCTATTCTTACACCGCGCCCGCACCGGCGGGGTTGGACAAGGCGCCGATTCACCCAGGCTTCTACAGCACGGAAATGTCGGAGTTCATCCTGCCGTATGATGATGTCCGTCAGTCCGCTTCACCCGACGGGTCGTTGCTCGATTTCATGCAGAGCACCTATGAGGCAGGGGCACGGCTTGCAAACTGGGACCGCGCAGAGTTGGAACGAACCGAATGAGCAATAGCCGTGAGCGAGCGAAGCCCACAAGTAGACAGCGCTCCTCACCGATGCTCCAAAACGGCCGATCTCAGAGATGCGCCACAAGAGCTACCGATAGATGAAAGCCCTTGGCATTGTTTTTAGTGTTCTTCTTATTCTGGCCATTCTGCTGGATGCTTTCGAGGTAGTGGTCCTTCCGCGCCGCGTAACGAGGCGCATCCGCTTCGCGAGAGCCTTCTATCGCGCAACGTGGATACCCTCTGCGGCATTGGCGCGGCGAATCTCATCGAGCAGCCGACGAGAAACGTATCTTGGCTTCTTCGGCCCACTCTCGTTGATCTTGCTTCTGTGTGTTTGGGCGGTAGGACTGATTATTGGTTTCGCCGCGCTGCACTGGTCGCTCGGGTCGCCACTCAATGGGGTCGAAGCGCGCGCGAGCTTTGCCACATATGCTTACTTCAGCGGTACAACCTTCTTCACTTTGGGTTACGGAGATGTGACTCCAGGCGCGCCGCTAGGGCGAGCGCTGGCCGTTGTAGAGGGCGGAGTAGGGTTCGGCTTTCTTGCGCTCATCATTGGTTACTTGCCGGTAATCTATCAAGCGTTCTCACGGCGCGAGGCAAGCATCTCTCTGCTTGATGCGCGCGCAGGTTCGCCGCCCAGCGCGGCGGAGTTGCTTCGTCGTCACGGCCAGAGCATACAAGAACTAGATCAGCTCTTGCGAGATTGGGAACGCTGGGCGGCCGACTTGTTGGAGAGCCATCTCTCTTATCCCGTCCTCTGCTACTACCGGTCCCAGCACAATAACCAGTCCTGGTTGACGGCGTTGACTGCTGTTCTCGATGCAAGCGCATTGGTCATGGTCGGCATGGAAGGGGCCCCGAAGCGCCAGGCGCAGCTTACGTTCGCAATGGCCCGCCACGCGGTGGTAGATCTGGCGCAAATCTTCAACACGCCCCCTCGCGAGCCGTTCCCGGACCGCCTGCCGTCCGATGAGCTGAATCGGCTGCGCGCGGTCCTCGCGGCAGCCGGTGTCAAGCTGGCCGACGGCGCCGCAGCCGATCAGCGGTTGTCCGAGCTGCGCCGAATGTATGAGCCGTTCGTTAGTCCGCTGGCTGATTTCCTGTTCATACCGCTTCCATCCTGGGTCCCAGCAAATGAGTCCTTCGACAATTGGCAGACGAGCCGGTGGGGCCGGATTTCAGGACTTGCCCAGGCGCCCTGCACACCATCGAGGGAAGAGGAAGAACACTTTTAGCCGCTCGTCTTGCCCCATCAGCGCTTGCAGGCTCCCGAAAGAGTCGATGAGACACAAATATTTGGGTAAATTCCCACACGCCCGTCCTCAATCCCACCAACGCAGTTGGCGGACTGGACGATAAACGCTCGCCCGACCTATGATTGCTCACTCGTCAGAGACGGCGCTGACGATCGACGGCTTCTCCTGTAACCGTGGGCCCGAATGTGCGAACCGTTTTTCTTCGGACTGATTCAGTTGCGGAGCCGGAAGCTCGCTTGCCAAATCACGCCGGATGATCAGCAATGACAACATCGTGAGGTAGCCCTGAGGTAGCCCCGAGGTAGACCAATGATACGACGAATCAAGATTCTCCTGTTAATGCTGCTTTGCTGCTGCACGGTGCGTCTTCAAGCTCCGGAGGCGCAGAAGAAAGCGGCCGCGAAGGGCTCGAGAGCCATCGACGATGCGGCGCTTCGCAATGCCGATGCTCGCACCGGCGACTGGATCACTCACGGCCGGACCTATGGGGAAACTCGCTTCTCTCCTCTGAATCGGATCAACGCCGGCAATATCAAACAGCTCGGGCTTGCTTGGTCGTTCGACACCGAGACAACGAGAGGACTCGAGGCGACTCCGATCATTGTCGGCGGTGTCATGTATACGACCGGCAGCTGGAGCGTCGTGTTTGCCATCGATGCTCGCACCGGCAAACAGCTTTGGAAATGGGACCCGCAGGTGCCGCGCACCTTCGGCCAGAAGGCTTGCTGCGACGTGGTCAATCGAGGCGTGGCAGTCTACAAGGGCAAGGTCTACGTCGGCACGCTTGATGGGCGATTGGCAGCGCTCGATGCTGATACCGGTAAGTTGATCTGGCAAGTCGTCACCGTCGATCAGAGCCGGCCTTACACCATCACCGCCGCGCCGCGTGTCGTGAAAGGCAAAGTGCTGATCGGCAACGGCGGCGCTGAGTTGGGAGTGCGCGGATACCTTTCGGCCTACGACGCGGAAACCGGCAAGATGGCGTGGCGCTTCTACACGGTGCCGGGCGATCCTTCGAAGCCGTTCGAGTCTCCGGCGATGGAACGCGCGGCGAAGACCTGGAAGGGCGAGTGGTGGAAGATTGGCGGCGGAGGCACCGTCTGGGATTCGTTGGCTTACGATCCCGAGCTTGATCTTCTGTACGTTGGAACGGGCAACGGCTCGCCGTGGAACCGCGAGATTCGCAGTCCAGGCGGCGGTGACAATCTCTACCTCTCGTCGATCCTCGCGCTCAGACCCGATTCGGGCGAGCTTGTGTGGCACTACCAGACGACTCCCGGTGACTCGTGGGACTACACCGCAACTCAGCACATCATACTCGCCGACCTTGAAATCGACGGACGCAAGCGCAAAGTGCTAATGCAAGCGCCAAAGAACGGGTTTTTCTACGTGCTCGATCGAACCAGCGGCGAATTGCTTTCCGCGCAGCCGTACGTTCCGATCTCGTGGGCGAAAGAGGTTGATCAGAAAACCGGGCGTCCTGTTGAGAATACCGGCGTTCGCTACAAAGACGCTGCCGCTTTCATCAAGCCTGGCCCGCTTGGAGGTCACAACTGGCAACCGATGTCTTACAACCCGCAGACCGGACTCGTCTACATACCGGCGCAAGACACGCTGTTCATCTACTCTCCGGACAAGAAGTTTGAATACAAACCCGGCACTTGGAACCTCGGAATTGATTTCTCGCTCTTCAAGGACCCGGCGCCGCTGATGCCCGGATTCCTGCTCGCGTGGGACCCCGTGAATCAGAAAGAACGATGGCGAGTTCCGTACGCGAACTTCTGGAACGGCGGCACGCTCACGACTGGGGGCAACCTGGTCTTTCAAGGAACCGCAGACGGACGCTTTGTAGCTTACAGCGCAGACAAAGGCGAGAAGCTCTACGAAGCGTCTGTTGGGACCGGCATCATTGCCTCGCCGGTGACTTATGAATTGGACGGCGTGCAATATGTTTCGATCATGGCTGGCTGGGGAGGGGCTTTCCCTCTGACTGGCGGTGACGGGAAAGGCGCGTCGCCCGCGGCGGGCAGACTACTGACCTTCGTGCTGAACGGAAAGCAGCCGCTGCCCGAAGTCGTCACGCAGAAACGGACCGTTACTCCGATCGGCGTGACCGCATCGCAAGAGACAATCGAAATTGGCTCGACGCTGTTTGCCCAGAGGTGCGCAGTCTGTCACGGCTTCGGCGCCGCGGGCGGAGGAGCGACGGCTGATCTGCGTTACTCTCATCCAACAACTTTCGACAAGTACCGCGAAATCGTTCTGGAAGGAAAGTATCAGGGGATGGGAATGCCTTCGCTGAAGAGGTGGCTGACCGTTGAGGACGTCGACGCGATCCGCGCGTACGTGCTGACTCGCAGGGCGGCGCTCGCGGCTAAGCAGTGAGAACGCTTGGTAGGTTGCTCAAAGAAGGCGATGATACACAAGTATTCAAGTGCAATCCCACCAACGCAGTTGGTGGTGTGTTCATACCCGGCCTACGCGGGACACTGCGCAGTGGCTCGAATCCCACCAACGGAGTTGGTGGATCGTTCATACTCAGCCTACAGGACGAGGCCACTGCCCCCCCCCGATCCCGAGGATAGAGAGTGGACGTTGTGACTGTAGGCTAGGTATGAACGATCCACCAACTCCAGTTGGTGGGATTCCGGACGGGCCTGCGGCTCTGCGTTTTTAGGCTGAGTATGAACGATCCACCAACTGCGTTGGTGGGATTATTGGCACTCTGTTGGGTAAGTTCTTGGTTTGCGGGACCGCATTGGTTTCCATCCTGGATGGCCGACGCTTGGAAAGGGTCTGACCGGAGACAGAAGGGGTGACGAAGAAAGAACTTCAAAAACTCGTTGAGAAAAACTTGCGGAACAACCCGCACCCGATGATTGACACCGAAACGGGATTGCAGGCTTTAGAGCGAGTCGCTGAAGTCGCGGAACGTAACGGTATAGAACACGCTCTGGTTGGTGGCATCGCGATGCACCTCTACGGAAGTCCCCGCTTGACGAAAGACGTCGATGTGATCGCGTCTTCGATCTTGCCGCTCGATGCGCAGAAGCGCCTGGGTTTCGGCGGCGCACGATATCACGTCAAGATCGGCAGGAAAGTCGTGCCTGTGGACTGGATTGTCCGCGACGATACCGCGCGAAAGTTCTATGAGCAAGCGCTCAAGGAATCCTATCAATTGCCGCGGGGCTTGCCGATCGTCACACCTGAATGGCTGATCATCTTGAAGTACATTGCAGGACGCTTCAAAGATCAACAAGACGCGGTCTACCTGCTCAAGCAGAAGGGTCTGGTCGACCGGCGCGTGATTCGCCGAAAGATCATCGCGACCGCCGGCAGGGAGTTCTGGGCTTTGATAGCGGCTGGATTGCAGCGTTGGTATGACCTTGCGGACGGGCGCATCACGACCGAGAAAGAAGACTACGAAGCCGGGCGACTGTAGCATGAGGATTCGCTTCGAGCGGAGGAGCGACGGCCGATCTTTGTTACTCATCCAACAACTTTCGACAAGTACCGCGAAATCGTTCTGGAAGGAAAGTATCAGGGGATGGGAATGCCTTCGCTGAAGAGGTGGCTGACCGTTGAGGACGTCGACGCGATCCGCGCGTACGTGTTGACGCGCAGGGCGGCGCTTGCGGCTAAGCAGTGAATCCGGGATAGACCCGATTGATCCGTGAAGTGCTCTCTCCACGCACCGGATCGCCCGCGTGCTTACACCGGCCACGTCTGCTGTCACTCATTCGTGGCCGGTGAACTCAATTGACTCGCTAAGAATGTCCGGTCCAATGCGCGCGTTGGTTCTGGTTTAGCGATTTATTACCGACGCTCACGACCGACACCATCTGAGGCTCCGACGAACTCTTGGCCATTCCGCTCCTTGCCTGAATAAGCTCCCGCTCGGAACTGGACATCCTGACTGCGCGCCCCGCGTCGTCTCCCTCCGTCCATAGCCTGGAGAGGAAGTACTGGTCCCCGTGGCCCCAAGAGGGACTAGGCGGTGTCTTGCGCTACTTCCTCCGTAAATGATCTTCGGAAACGGTGCGGACTTCGCTGCAAGTTCTTCAGTGTTCCGCGTGGGTGCTTAAGGTTCTCAGTGCGCTGCACCCGGGGACGTAATGGTCCCGTTGAACGAACCGGAGGTGAAGCCCGTCGTCAGGTCAAGCAAGCGCTCCATGGTGAAGGTCCCGGTGGCGCCAGCGAATCGACCCGTACCGCCCGTAATGGTGTTGAATTCCACAATATGGCCGATACCGGGTGTCCCCGTCGGACTGCCCTGCCCGAGAAGCTCCGTAAAGATGCTGTCTCCGTTGGCCGCGATGAATTGAAGGGACCCGATTCCCGAACCGTCCGAGAGGTCCACCATAACTTCGTAAGTCACCGTGAATCGACCAAGATGGGTGGCGATTCCGGTGCCGCTCCCATCGACCAATAGTGTCGCGGGCGGCTGAACTACGTCGATTTCAACTCCTTGTATGGAACCGTGGAAAGGTACCTGCTTCTTTGCGGCCGCCGGGCCGGCGAGCGCCAGTGTCACGAACATCGCTGCCATTGCCAGATAGATGCTGGATTTCGTCAAAATTATTAAAGCTTGCCTTTTCATAACACCTCCTCTTGGTGTCTCTTAGAGTCTCTTAGGTCCCGGGTGTAGCTGACCGGCCTACGGGTTGAACTCGGTGGAATCGATCTTGCGACCAATTGCTTCACCACCATTGTCCAAGACAGCGGATTTGATTCGCGCTCACTTAATAAGGCGCGAACTGGGTGGAAAACCTTGAACGCCGGCGAATCTTGTTCGCGCAGACGCAAGGAATTGGTGTTCAGGTGATATAATGCGGCGAATTCGTGACCTAATTATTCACTTGGAGGGAGGCCATGTCCATACCCTCAACGCAAGAAGTTACTGAAATGCTCGTGGCTTGGAGCAATGGCGACAAATCGGCTCTCGAAAGATTGATCCCTCTGGTCCACGACGAACTGCATCGGCTAGCCCATCGATACATGAATCAAGAAGGTCCGGGTCATATGTTGCAAACTACAGCACTAGTCAATGAGGCTTACTTACGGCTGGTTGATTCAAGCCATGTTCGATGGCAGAACCGCGCGCACTTCTTTGCGGTCTCCGCGCAGTTGATGAGACGCATACTTGTGGATTTCGCCCGCTCTCGCAACTACCTGAAGCGAGGTGGCAACGCGGTGCAGGTGTCGCTGGATAAGGTTTTAGCGATCACGCCCGAGCAAGACCTCGATGTGGTGGCCCTGGATGAGGCGCTCAATGCTCTGGCCGCGATTGATGACCGCAAGAGCCGGGTGGTCGAGCTGCGATTTTTTGGCGGCCTGAACATAGAGGAGACCGCTGAAGTTCTGAAAGTCTCGCCAGACACGGTGATGCGGGACTGGCGACTGGCAAAGGTATGGCTGCTCAGACAACTGAGCGCGGAGAAGCCGGATGAAGCCTGAGCGCTGGCAACAGATTGAACGGCTCTATCACGCCGCGCTGGAACGCAACCCCGCGGAGCGCGCGGCCTTTCTCAGCGAAGCCTGCGCGGGTGAAGAAGCGGTGCTTTCTGAAGTTGAATCGCTGCTCGGCTACCAGGAGAAAGCCGAGCAGTTCATTGAAGCGCCTGCGCTCGAAGTAGCCGCCAAGAGAATGGCGGACGATCAAGTCAATTCTATGGTGGGTCGGCAACTCGGCTCGTACAAAATACTGTCCCGGCTCGGCGCCGGCGGCATGGGTGAAGTCTATCTGGCCGAGGATGCCCGTCTAAGCCGCAAGGTGGCCATCAAGCTGATCCTCGCCGGTCTAACCGCCGACGAGCAAGCCCAGAGACGGCTCAAGAGAGAAGCGAAGGCGGCGGCCGGCCTGGATCACCCAAACATCTGCGCTATCTACGAAGTCGGCCAGCAAGACAACATCAACTACATCGTAATGCAATATGTCGAAGGTGAAACCCTGGCGAGCCGAATCCAAACAAGGCCTCCCGGCCTCGCCGATACTCTCGATATCGCGATTCAAATAGTAGGTGCGCTATCCGCGGCACACTCGCAGAACATTATTCATCGGGACATCAAGCCGGAAAACATCATCATCAATTCGCACGGACAACTAAAGGTGCTGGATTTTGGGTTGGCAAAAACAGTCAACGACGGCAAGGCTTTTGATAACGAGGGAGCCACGGAAGTTCTCTTGAGCGTGCCGGGCATGCTCATGGGAACACCGGCGTACATGTCGCCTGAACAGGTTCGCGGAGAGACTCTGGATGGCCGGAGCGATATTTTCAGTTTTGGCGTGGTGTTATATGAGATGGTCACTCGCGTTCGGCCTTTTGCGGGTGAGAGCATGGCCAATACGATCTCAGCTATCCTGACGCACGAGCCGGAGCCCCTCGCCCGCTACTCTCGAGAAGTACCGTCAGAGATGGAGCGAATTGTATCGAAGGTTCTAAGAAAAGACAGAGAGGAGCGGTATCAGTCAGCCAAGGATTTGCTGATCGATCTTCGGCGGCTCAAGCAGCGGGTGGACTTTGAGGCTGAGCTGGCACGTTCGGCGGGGCCGCACGATCAGCGTCAAACGATTGCAACT
The DNA here is from genome assembly GCA_038040445.1 of Acidobacteriota bacterium. Lineage (NCBI taxonomy): Bacteria > Pseudomonadati > Acidobacteriota > Blastocatellia > Candidatus Onstottus > Candidatus Onstottus frigus. Next base: position 98,295 of record JBBPIG010000023.1, read on the forward strand.
ATCACCAAATCACCCGCATCCGAAACGGCCCTTGAATCCGCCGACCCTACAGGCGAGAGCGTGGCAATGCGCCAGACTGCCGACGGCGTTAGCCCAGCACAACGCCACAAGCGAAGTTTGGTACTCGCCCTCGTTGTTGTCGTCATCGCGGCCGCCGGCATCATCTACTTAGTTTTTGGGGGCAAGTTGGCGGGAAGCGAACGCCAGGCGATTGATTCAATCGCCGTTCTGCCCTTCGTCAATACCAGCGGCGACCCGGACGGCGATTACCTAAGTGACGGGATCACCGAAAGCCTGATCAACAGCCTCTCACAGTTGCCACATCTTAGAGTTATGTCTCGCAACTCGGTCTTTCTCTACAAGGGTACGGAGACGGATGCAAAGACGGTGGGGAACGCTCTAAGCGTGAGCGCCGTGGTGACAGGCCGGGTCACGCAGCGCGGTCAGGATCTGATCATCAGCACTGAACTGATTAATGTGCGCGATAACTCGAATCTCTGGGGCGAACGCTACAGTCGTCGACTCTCCGACCTGTTAACGGTGCAAGCAGAGATCGCGAAGGAGATCTCCGGCACGCTCCGGCTGAAGCTTTCGGGCGCGGAGCAGAGCCGCGTGACCAAGCGCTATACGGAGAACCCGGAGGCTTACGAGCTTTATTCCAGGGGCCGGGTCTTCTGGAATAGATTTACTCCGGCGGATTTTCAGCGGGCCATTGACTACTTCAATCAAGCAATCGCTAAAGATCCAAACTACGCTCTGGCTTATGCCGGCCTAGCAGACACGTATGCCGCATCAGGAAGCTTTGCTGGATCCCTCCAACTGACGGCTTCCAAAAGGCAAAAGCGGCAGTGAAAAAAGCATTGGATCTTGATGAGGCACTGGCGGAAGCGCACGTCACCTTGGGAGCTCTCACGATGATTCATGATTTGGACCGGGCCGCTGCTGAACAAGAATTCAAGCGCGCCATTGACCTCAACCCAAACTATTCAACTACTTACAGTCTCTACTCCGATCTTTTATCCGCTACCGGAAAGCTGGATGAGGGAATCAAAATGGCTATGCGTGGTCTGGAAGTCGACCCGCTCTCGCTCGGTCTCAGCTACAGCACGGGCCAGGCCTATTACTTCGCCCGCCGCTACGATGAGGCCCTCAAGCAAATGCAGAAATCAATCGAATTTGATCCAAACTATGCCGGACTGCACATTGTTTCTGGCGCCGTCTACGAGCAACAAGGGAGGTATGACGAAGCCATCGCAGCTTATCAAAGAGCCATCAACGTATCTGGAAGGACATCTACCATGTTGGGATTGCTCGGGCACGCTTATGCCTCGTCGAACAGAAGAGGCGAGGCGCTAAAGATCCTCGATGAACTCAAAGAAATGTCCAGGCACGCGTATGTCCCACCTTACGATCTGGCGGTTCTTTACACCGGGCTCGGTGAGAAGGATCGAGCGATAGAGCAACTCAAAAAAGCTTATGAAGAACGCACCGGTATGATTATCAATCTCAAGGTTGAACCTCTGTTTGACCCTCTTCGGTCCGATCCTCGTTTCGTCGACCTCTTGCGGAGCATGGGACTTTCGAATTGAATCAGAGGTTCATTAATGCAACGCGAAATTACGTGTTGACGCGGAGGACGGCTCTCGCGGCAACACATTGAAGCAGGATTCGCCACAAAGACACGAAGACTCAAAGATCCACAAGCTTCTTCGTGAGTCTTCGTGCCTTTGAGTCTTCGTGGCAAACCCCGCACTCGTTACCTTTCTTATGTCAGAACGACGGAGAAAATTCTGGGGTTGGGGTTGCGAAGGCGAAGGGCTCACCCGTGACGAGCTGAAGCTCCTTGACCCGGTATGGGCGAAGCGGCTCGGCGTGTCTGAGTTCGATGTCACGCCGCCGCCAACTGCCGAAGAAATCAACCTTCGACCATCGCGAGTCTCGATCCCCAACTCGCTCGAAGAGGTGTGCACAACCGATCACTACGAACGGCTCGCTCACTGCTACGGTCAATCGTTCCCCGATAGCGTCCGCATCTTTCAGCGTGACTTCTCTAATCCGCCCGACGTCGTAGCGCTGCCGCGCGCTGAACAAGACATCGTGGATATCTTCGACTGGTGCAGCAGCACGGGCGCAGCCGCGATTCCCTACGGCGGCGGCTCGAGCGTCGTCGGCGGAGTCGAGCCGCCGCGATCGGAACACTATCGCGCGACCGTTACCATCGATCTGCGAAACTTGAATCGAGTGCTCGAGATCGATCTCGTTTCCGAAGCCGCTCGCATACAGGCGGGCGCCTACGGGCCGGCACTCGAAGCGCAACTGAAGCCGTCCGGCCTGACGCTGAGACACTTCCCGCAGTCGTTCGAGTTCTCGACGCTTGGCGGATGGATCGCCACCCGGTCCGGAGGTCACTTCGCTACGCTGCACACGCACATCGATGAGTTGGTCCAGTCGCTTCGCGTTGTAACCCCGCGAGGCGTCATTGAAACTCGCCGCTTGCCGGGCGACGGCGCGGGGCCGAGCGCGGATCGCTTGTTCATCGGCTCGGAAGGAATCTTCGGCATCATCACCGAAGCCTGGATGCGATTGCGCAAGCGGCCGGCGTTTCGCGCGGGGACAACGGTGAAGTTTGCTGACTTCTACAAGGCGGCCGATGCGGTGAGAGTCATTTCCCAAGCGGGTCTGTATCCCGCGAATTGCCGGTTGGTCGACGCCCAGGAAGCAGCGAACGCGGGAGCTGGCGACGGCCGTCACGCGGTGCTGGTGCTGGCTTTTGAATCGGCGGATCATCCGCTCGACGCTTGGATGAGCCGGGCTCTCGAAGTTTGCGGAGATCACGGCGGCGAGTGGGATCGCGAAGCGCTTGCGAAGTCAGGTTCCCATCGCGAAGGCGCGGCGGGCGCGTGGCGGAACGCGTTTCTTCGAGCCTGCTACCTTCGCGAGAACATGGTCCCGCGAGGCGTGCTCTCGGATACTTTCGAAACCGCGATCACCTGGGAGCGCTTCGCCGATTTCCACTCCAACGTCAAGGACGAAGTTCAACGCGTCATCAGCGAAGTCACTGGCAATCGCGCGTGGGTGACCTGCCGATTCACTCACATTTATCCGGACGGCCCGGCACCCTATTTCACCTTCGTCTCGATGGGCAACAAAGAGAAACTGCTCGACCAGTTTTACACAGTGAAGCTCGCGGCCTCGGAAGCGTTGATCAAGCATGGCGGGACGATCACTCATCATCATGCCGTCGGCCGCATGCATCGCCCGCAGTATGACAGCCAGCGCCCCGATTTGTTCGCTGAAGCCTTGCGCGCGGCAAAACGCGAATTCGACCCGAAGTGGATTCTCAACCCCGGAGTGCTGATCGATTTATAGAGCAGGACCGAGAGTGGCATCTCCTTCTCTGGAACCCGCATCGAGCGGACCAAGACACCCTTCTGCCAACCCTCCAGAGATTGACAAAGACTCCGCTCAGGAATACAACAAGCGCGACGGAGACTCCTTTGTTCTTTCAACAGGAACTGAAATGAAAAGGAAATCAAACGATCAAAACACAGAAGGCCGGCGCGAGTTCTTGCAAGCCACTCTCGGCATCGCGGGTGTTTCCTTGTTAGAATCTCCGGCGCTTGCGATGAGATACCCTCAAGCCCCCTCCGGCAATGGTTCGCACTCCGCCTCGATGATGAGCACGGCAGCGGACGCGTTCATCAGTTCGTTGTCCGCCGACCAGCGCGCGAAGGCCTCGTTCGCGTTCGAGGACGAGCAGCGGCTCGACTGGCATTTCATTCCCCGTGCGCGCAAAGGAATTCCATTCAAGGAGCTCGACCCCCCGCAGCGTCTTTTGGGTAACGCTCTAATGAGCGCAGGTCTCGGCCAGCGCGGGCTCATAAGGGCCGCGACCATCATGAGCCTCGACGCGATCCTGCGCGAGATCGAGCAAGGCAAAGGACCAGTCCGCGACCCGGAGCTCTACTTCCTCAGCATCTTCGGCGATGCGCGGTCGGCCAAACCCTGGGGATGGAGAGTCGAAGGACATCACGTGTCGCTGAACTTCACGCTCATCGACGGCAAGCACATCGCGTCGACGCCCGCCTTCTTCGGAGCGAATCCGGCCGAAGCCCTGCAGGGCCCGCGCAAAGGGCTGCGAGCGCTCGCTCCCGAAGAAGACCTGGCGCGGCTGCTGATAAAGTCGCTCGATGACAAGCAGCGCGCTCAAGCGGTCGTAAGCCAAAGCGCGCCAACCGATATTCTGTCCACCAATCTGCGAAAGGCGGAACCGCTCAAGCCCGCCGGTCTTCAAACCAGCAAGCTGGGTCAGAAGCAGCAAGACATTCTGATGACTCTTCTCAGTGAATACGCTTCGAGGCACGCGCCGGATATCGCCGCAGCCAGATTGGATAGAGTTCGCGCCGCGGGCTTAGCGAACATTTTCTTTGCGTGGGCGGGCGGGTTCGAAAAAGGTCAGCCGCATTACTATCGCATCCAGAGCACGGCGTTCCTTGTCGAATACGACAACATTCAGAACAACGCCAACCACATTCACACAGTCTGGCGAGATTTCAATTCGGATTTCGGCGCAGACGTGCTGGCGTTGCACTACAAGCAAGATCACCGCTGAGAGTTGCGCAAAACGGTTAGTCGACGTGTGTTACCGAGCCGTGTCGACCTTCCCATCGCGCTTGCAGGAGGAATAATGAATACTCACGAATCCTCAAGACGAAAACTGTTCCGGATCTTCTCTGCGGTTCTGTTGCTCGCCGCGCTTGCTTTCAGTTCGAGGCCCGCCGCTGCGCAGACTTGCGAGAAGCTCGCCGAACTCAAGCTCGTAAACACTACGATCACGGCGGCGCAGTCCGTGGCGCCTGGAGCGTTCACTTCGGCAGCGGGCTCGGCCGCTCCTTTCAAAGAGCTGCCGGCCTTCTGTCGGGTCACCGGCGTGATCAAACCGACCGCTGACTCGGAGATTAAGTTTGAAGTGTGGATGCCGAGCACGGGCTGGAATGGAAAGTTTCAAGGCATCGGCAACGGCGGCTTCGCGGGGACGATCACTCAGCCGGCGCTGGCTGCCGCGGTTGCGCGCGGCTATGCGGCCGCCTCTACTGACACCGGTCACACTACTACGGATGCGAGCTGGGCGCTGGGACACCCTGAGAAGATCGTCGACTACGGGCATCGCGCGATCCACGAGATGACCGAGAAGGCCAAGTCGATCGTCAGTGCGTTCTACGGCAATGGCCCGAAGCGTTCCTATTTCGCCAGTTGCTCGAACGGAGGACGGCAGGCATTGATGGAGGCGCAGCGCTATCCCAACGACTACGACGGACTGATCGCCGGCGCGCCCGCGAATCAGTTCACGCATATCCTCACCGGGTTCGCGTGGAATCTGCAGGCGACACTCAATGATCCAGCCAGCTACATCCCGGCGACTAAATTAAGAGCGATCGAGGCCGCGGCGCTGGCTGCATGTGACGCGCGGGATGGCGTGACAGACGGCGTGATTGACGATCCCACGAAATGCAGCTTCGATCCATCGGTCTTGCTTTGCAAAGGAGCCGAGTCGGACGCCTGCCTGACAGAAAAGCAAATCGTAGCGCTGAAGAAAATCTATGCCGGACCACGCACCTCGACGGGTGAGCAGATCATCCCCGGCTTTGTGCCTGGAGGCGAAACGGGTCCGGGCGGCTGGCTCGCCTGGATCACCGGGTCCGGGTCAAACAAAGGGCTGCAATTTTTTTTCGCCACGCAGACCTTCGCGAATATGATCTACAACAATCCGGCGTGGGACTTCAAAACTTTCAACCTCGACAAAGACACAAAGCTCGCCGATGAGAAGCTGGGTTCGCTTCTCAACGCTACCGACCCGAACCTGAAAGCTTTCAAAGCGCGCGGCGGCAAGCTGATCTTGTATCACGGCTGGAGTGACGCCGCGCTTCCACCGGTCAACACGATAAACTACTTCCGGAACGTGGTGTCGAAAATGGGCGAGCGTGACGCAGGTTCATTCATTCGGCTCTTCATGGTTCCGGGCATGCAGCATTGCGCCGGCGGCCCTGGCCCGAGCAGCTTCGGGGCATTCGTCACCGGCGGACAATCCGACGCGCAACACGACATGTCAGTCGCGCTTGAACGCTGGGTCGAAGAAGGCATCGCCCCGGATCAAATCATCGCTGTGAAGCGGCAGGGCATTGACCCGAAGAGCCCTGTAACTCGCACGCGCCCACTCTGCCCGTACCCGCAGGTGGCGCGCTACAAAGGGAGCGGGAGCACGGACGACGCCGCGAATTTCGTTTGCACGGCGGAGAAGTCTGATCTGGGCTTGAAGAAGAATAAATGACCACGGTGCCCGCCCGGGTTTTCGCGTCTTTGCGCATCTTTGCGACTTTGCGCGAACCCGGCTTCCGAAAGGAGATTGGACCAAGAGATCTAGCGCGTTTCGCGCAAGGCCCGCGAAGATCCGCAAAGACCGCCAAAGACTGCCGACTCTCCCACGGAAGATTTCTGGGCGCTCACGCGTCAAAGGTGAAACAATTCCGCTTAAGGAGGAACGAGTATGAAGATTCAACGAATTCTCATCGCTCTCACCGTTATCAATCTCGGCCTTGCGATGTTCCTGCTGGCGCAGATCCGGCGGGTCGACGCGGGTAGTGTCGAGACTCGTGGCATCGAGGCGGATGGCGTCGCACCGGTGCTGCGTGGCCGCGAGCTTGAGATCGTCGACGATCAGGGAAGAGTTCGAGCAAGCATAAAGATTCACGCGGGAGATCCGAAGTTCAAGATGCCGGATGGCAAGATTGGGTATCCTGAAACCGTGATGTTTCGGCTGATCGATCCGAACGGGCGTCCCGAGGTGAAACTCGGAGCTTCTATCGAAGGCGGGGGGCTCGGACTCATCGGCGAAAGTGACACGACACATGCTTTGTTGCAAGCGGAGGGCGCCCAGAGTTCCTTGAAATTGACAAACAAGGACGGACGGCAGCAGCTAATCAAGCCGTAGAGTCTGCGCCGATGGCGGAAATGTCTTTCACCCCGGACAAACTGGGCCTGTTGCTGTCGATGTGCGGCCCAAGATATAATTATGCGCGTCCGAACATCGTCCAACTCAGCTTCAACCGAAACGCGATTCGAAAGGAGAAAGATTATATGCGCAGCAAACACAATCTATCGGCCGCCTTGCTCGCCACGGCTGCGGTCACAGTTCTCCTCATTCCGTCAGTCGCGCGAGCGATCGTCTATGGCTTCGTGGACGGACACAATGTCTTCGCCAACACCGGCGCGTTCATCGTCAAGTCGCCGACCACCGGCAACATCTTTCCTATCTGTACGGGGACGTTGATCTCGCCTACCGTCTTCTTGACGGCTAGCCATTGCACCGCGTTCTTCGAGCAGGATCTTGCTCCGCAGGGCTACACCGCGTTTGTCAGTTTCGACAATCCGATCCCCTTCGGCGATTTGACCAGCAATCTCACCAAACTAATTCCCGTCACCCAGGTCGTGACCAATCCGGGATTTAACCACACTCAGAGCGATCCAGGAGATATCGGCGTCCTATTGGTGCAAGCCACAGATACGCAGGGCATCACTCCTGCGACACTTCCGGCCGCCGGGCTACTAGATCAACTGTCGGCGCAAAATGGATTGAAGAACGCTGTCTTCACTCCCGTCGGATACGGTCTGCAGAACCGGATGACCGGCGGCGGGCCGCCGTTCTTTCAGGATATGAATCCAGTGCCGAGAATGTTTGCCTTTTCCAGTTTCAATTCCCTGAATAAAGCTTTTCTCCGGCTGTCGCAAAATCCTTCGACGGGCAATGGCGGAACTTGCTTCGGCGATTCGGGCGGGCCCAATTTCTTCAATCACAACGGTGCGCGGCTGTTGGCGGCAATCACCATCACCGGCGACTCGGTTTGCCGCTCGACCAATGTTACTTACCGTCTCGACACCGCTTCCTCGCGGAATTTCCTCGCGCCCTATGTGACGCTTCCTTGATGACGCAGGGAAACTGTTGTGAGTCCTCGATCTCACAGCATGAGATCGAAGACTCCGCCGGGCGCAAGTCCGACTTCCAAGAGTCTCGCAGCCAATCGCGATTCAACACGGTGCAAACGTAAAAACAACAACCCCCAATACAAACCACAGCAACGCGAAGATCAAACCATAGCCGAAGAACTCCCGGAAGTTCACTCGCGCGACTCCGGCAACAACAACATACCAGAACGGCGCAATCAGATTCCCCATGTGATCGCCGATGCTCAACGCCAGAAGCCCGCGCTGGACCGTTACGCCGGCGGCGGTTGCGGCCGCCGATGTCACGTAGCCCTGAATAACCCACTGCCCGCCGCTGGACGGAACGAAGATCGACACGATCGTTCCTGACAAGGCAGCCAGAAACGGAAACGAATAAGGCGTCGAGACCGATGAAACTAGACCTGCCAGCACCTCTCCGACTGATGTGAACTGAATGAGCCCCGCCACTCCCGCGTACATCGGATAGATGATAATCACCGGCCAGCTCGAGACGACTGCGCGCTGCAGCGTCTGAGTGAAACGGTAGATCGTTCGGTGCAGGAGCAAACAAGAGAACAGCAGAATCGTGTTGAGAGAATTGATGTCCAGACTGAGATGTCTGACACCGAAGTGATTGTACAACCAGCCGGCCAGAACCACGCAGATCACGAGCGGGACGATCGGGTTGCGCTCGAGGCGTTCTGAGAAGTTTGCCGCTCCCGGATCGATCGGCGTTCCTTCCTCGCTCAGCTTGCAGGCGTCCGGAAACTCGGAGACGGGCCTGACGTTCTTTGGCATAAGCAGATAACCAACGACGATCAGAATCGCGACGAAGGCAACCTCGTGTATTATCGCGGCAGGCGACCAGATCGTCGTGCTCAAAGGGAGGATGCCTATGTTCTTCTCGAGGAAGTGACCCGGCGTTGCCATCAAAAGCGCTGCGCTCGACGACAGGCCGAATTGCCACGCCGCGTTGGCCCCCCATAGCAACGCCAACAGGAAGAGAAAGTCCAGCTTGATGCCTTTGCGTTCGGCCTCGCGAGCAAAGTGCACCGCGATCAGCGGAGTCATCGCGATTCCCAGACCCCAATAGAGGTACGCAGCAGCGGCGGTCACCAGCACTGAGAGCGCGATTGCCTGGAACTGTGTTTTCGGCAACCGGGAGAGACGTGTGATCGCGGTCTTGAAGAACGGGGTTGCTCCGAGTACCGAGCTCAGCACGATTATCAGGGTCATCTGCATCGTGAAGGGCAAAAGCATCCAGAGCCCCTGGTAGTAGGCCTCCAAAGTCTTGCTTGCCGAGTTGCCCATGGCCAGCGCCATGCCCGCGAGTATCAGCAGAAGGAGCACCGATGCGGTTATCGCGTCGGGCACGAAGCGGCCCATAACGTGTGCGAAAATCTCGAGCTTACTTCCGCGCGAGTCCGCTTTTTCGCCTGGCTGGGTCGTCGACATGAACTAGATCACCTCCAAGAAATGTCTCGCCGTTCGAGTCTCGGCGAGTTGGTTCGACCGCATAACTAAAAAAGGGCGGTCCGCTCTTGAAACCGCCCCTTCAGAAATCACCGAAAAGCTTCAAAGGATCACAGGCCGGGTCCGCCAAACTTCAGTTTATCGATACCCACTTCGTGAGAAGTGGGTTCGTAATGTTGTAGCCTGCAACGAAGCGCGCCTGGCGCCGCGCATACCCACTTCGTGAGAAGTGGGTACGTGATGTTGTAGCCTATCGAGGCCCGAAACAGTCCTGCGCGCTTAATGCAGGCTACAACATGTCCGTCTATTGATCGTTCCCGGTTGCTGCGTCTGGTCGTCTTGCGGGAGGCTCGGGCCTTCCAGCGCCAAGGTTGTTGTAGTTCATCGCCGCGTTGAACAACAAGAAGAAGCTTCCCTGAGTCTGATGCCGCCACATCGGGTTGTTCGCGAACATCACCACGTGACCCTTGCCTACAGGCACATCGACGACCGCCGCCTTGCCCGCAAGCTCCGACCCGCCGGCCAGCATTCCGCTAATCAGCAGCTCCTTCTCATTCGTGTTGAAGCGCAGCACGACTCGCGGCCTCATATTCACAGGCGGAATCAGCGCTGCCGCGAACTGACGCATTTCCTCGGGGATGCCTTCTTCCCCGGGGCGCGTCTGTTGTTGCGGACGCTGTCCGGCTTGCGGCATTGACTGAATGATATCCGGATCGGTCATCGTTCCCCGGCCTGATGGCCGCTGGCCTGGAGCGACGCCGCCTCCTCCGCCGCCACCCCCACCGCCGCCTCCTCCGCCGCCGAAGCCACCCGGCAGCGCGCTCACGTTCAACAAAGGCGCCTGATTGAAGTAGACCGGAAGCGAGTCACCATAGCCGTAGGCGATCGGGCTCTTCTTATCCGCAAACGTCGCGTTGAAAATCGAACCGCGCGCTTGAAGCTGACGGGAGGGTTCTATCGTGACTCCTGTCGTGATGCCATAGTCGATCGGGATCTGCGAGATGTTGGTGATCGTGATGAACAATCCCCCGTCCTCGATGAACCGCTGGAGATTCAATACGCCCCGAAGCTCGATGCCCCCGCGCATGTCGTCCGTTTGATCGGGCGAGAAACCAAAGTTCGGGGTCAACTCGGACTGCTTCCAGGGCACCGGGTCGCCCCGCTTTGGCATGCCGTTGACGATCGACTGAGCCGAGCCGCCGACGGGCGGGAAGAGGATCACGTCGTACTTATCCTTGAGGTTTGGCGTGTCGCGGAGCACGTGAACCGAAATGTACGAGTAAGGAATCTGCAAGCGGTCGAACTCGATTCTGTACCAGCCTTCGTTCTGAGTATTGGTCCAGGTGTGAACTATGGCGATGCGCGCCGCGGCGATCTCGTGACTCTTTACTTCAGGCAGCTTGTCGACCGCCAGCGCCGTCAATCCCAGTTCCGTCACCGCCGCATCGAGCCGCTGACGTGCGTCCGCCGGATTGCCTTCGGTCTTGATGATGAACGAGCCGGCGTTGAACTGCTGATCGGCGATCTTGAACGAGTCTTCGGCCGCTTCCATCTTTACGTCCTTGAGCTTGTACCGAAGCGTTGCCAGCGTGTTGTCCGCGGTGTGATTGATGACGAAACCGGCTGTGGCAGCCGATCCCGCGATCTTGCCCCGAACCCTGACGTCACTGGTCAGCAACACCATCGGGGCTTCAAGGATCGCCTTATCGGTGATCCGCACCGTCTTCACGTTGCGAAGCGCGCCCAGCGTCCAACCCGTGTCGTCGTAGGGCCGTGGGTCGTTCACGTTGTAGTACTGGGTGTCGAAGAGCATGTCCGCCATTCGCGAATACGGTTGGTCCATGCGAACGATGTAAGAACCCGCCGGAAACCTTTGCTCTTTGAAGGCAAATTCCTTCGTTGCCGTCTGAACTTCGACTCCCATCAAGCGAAGGAGGTTTATCATGTCTGCTGCTTCAACCGGACGCGGAGTGTCGCCCGGGATCACCCATGCATAAGGCCCTTCGTTTGTGGCCTTGGAAATCGACCGCTTGCTCTTGATGTAAAAGTTGTTCAGGAAGCGGTCCTTCTGATTTGCGACGTAATTCATCGCGAACAGGATCGCCGATTGCTGCATGTTGATGTTGTTTCGGATCGACCACTTCACCCACGGAAGCGGTGGATTGGGACGGAACCAATCGCGCCCGGACTGCGCGCCAACGTTGCGAACGCTGGTGTCCGCGCCCTGTCCACCAAACGTCTCGTAGAACCTTCCGATCGAGTTGTGCCCGTTCGCGACGTAGAACATATAGTTCGGCGCCCATCCATCGTAGAACCCGTGAGTCCACACACCGGGCACTCCGCGTTTGGTCATCTCTTCGATCTCGTGATAGGCGAGCACGTGCCACTCATCGATGACCAGCGGGTCGAGCCACGCGTTGTATGGACCAGTTCCGGTCGATGTGTACAGGAACGGGACTGATTCGTGCAGGTCGTGAAGCACAACCGGATGATACTCGAGGAACGTCTTCATCTGGTTCCGGGATAGCGCAAGCGCCATGCCGAGCCCGTCCCGGTTGTTGTCGTGCGCGACGTACTTGCCCCAGTACAGCAGTGGCGGCGTCTGCTTATTCGGATTCGCCTTGCGATAGTTGTACAGATCAACCGCACGATCTCGGCCATCTACTTCGAGTGCGGGGGTGATCATCACGATGACGTTCTTGCGTATTGCCTCGATGACCGGCGAATCCTCGACGGCCAGCCGATAGGCAAGCTCCATCAACATCTCGGGCGAGCCTTGCTCGGGCGAGTGGATTGATCCCGACGCCCAGTAGAAAGCCTTGCCTTCGCCGATCAACTGTTGAGCCGCGGCGGCGTCCGTCTTGCGCGGGTCGGCAAGCTTTGCCGTGATCTCCTTGTAGCGGTCGAGCTTCGCGATATTCGCTTCGTCGCTGACCACCACGAGCATCTGCTCCTTGCCTTCCTCGGAGCGTTCGGGCGCAGTGAACACCCGAACCCGGGGACTGGACTTCTCAAGCTCGCGATAGTAGCGATACATATCCTTCGTGTAGGTGAGCTTGTTGGGCGTGCCCACGACGTAGCCGAGGACCTTATCGGGCGAGGGCACTTTGTCCGACGCCGGCAGGTGATCGACAAGCTCGGTTAGAAAGTATTTCTCGGTCGTGTACTCTTTGATCTTCGCCGTGTACTCCTCGTTGATCTTCGAGGCGGGCGCGCCAGTCTTGGCCTTGTCTTTCTTTTGCGGTGCGGATCGCGGATCAGCAGCGCGGCCGGTAGCGGCGAACATTGCGAGCGCCACGCAGGCAATCAGAAGCGCACACGTCTGCCTGAGAGCAAACAAGCGTCCTCGGTTCATGGGTTTCCTCCATTGGATAGCTTTTGATAACTGGAAATCGCGGCAGAGAAGATTATTCAAACAGGGATACACAGCAAGAGCAGGGTAGACTCGAGCGTGTGAGCGTCCTGTGTATCCCGGTCTATCCCTGGTTTGTCCTGGTGAAACTGGCAGAGCGTGCTCGCGTCCGCGCCAGTGGAAGCACGGCCACGAGCGCGCCCGCCCTGACGCCTAAGACTCAAAAAGTCTCCGCCCGGTTACAGAAAATTCCAGCCGTAATTCGGAAGCGGTATCCTGTCAGCAAAGGCGGTCGTTTGCAAGCCTGCGAGCGCAGGCATCCCTTCCTGCCGCTTTCCCCTAACGCCTATTCTTTGTTCAAAGCGCCCTCCCCAGGCAGGGATGCCTGCGCTCCCAGGTTCGTTGACTTGATCGGCGAAAAGTCATAGTCTCGCGCATCGCACAAGAGTTCAGAGTTCAGCCTTCAGGCTGCCGCCCGAACACAACAAAGCAAGCTAAAGCTTGTACTCTGAACCGATTCTCAGAGGAGGAGAACAATGACCAAGCTTAGAGTGGCGGCTCTCGCCGTTGTATTGATGCTGGCTGCCAGTATGCCGGGTCGAACTCACGACGCGCCGAAGCTCGACGACCTGAAGCGCGAGGCGATCTCCGAAGTCGAAGGGCTTCGCGTCCTGACCCAGCAGATGGTCGATCAAATATTTAGCTACAGCGAACTGGGTTTTCAGGAATACGAGACTTCGAAATACATCACCGGGATCCTGGAGAAGAATGGATTCAACGTTGAGCGCGGCGTCGCCGGAATGCCAACCGCCTGGGTGGCGACTTACGGTTCGGGCAAGCCGGTTATCGGGTTCATTACAGACATCGACTGCATCCCTCGAGCTTCGCAGAAGCCCGGCATCGCTTATCACGATCCCCTCGTCGAAGGCGCGCCCGGCCACGGCGAAGGCCATAACTCCGGGCAGGGTGTGAATGTGACGGCGGCAATCGTCCTGAAAAAGCTGATGGAGAAATACAAGATCGCCGGGACGATAAAGCTCTTTCCGGGAGTCGCCGAAGAACTGGTCGCTGCAAAAGCATTCTTCGTGCGAGCCGGATTATTCAAAGACGTCGACATCGTGCTTGGCTCTCACGTCGATTCGGACTTTGCGACCAGCTATGGCCAGACGGCGACCAACAGCGGACTGGTATCGGTTCAGTACTTCTTTCACGGCAAAGCGGCTCACGCAGCGGGCGCGCCGTGGTCGGGACGAAGCGCGCTCGATGCGGTCGAGTTGATGAACACTGCGTGGAACTTCCGCCGTGAGCATTTGAGGCTTCAGCAGCGATCGCATTACGTGATCATCGACGGCGGGGATCAGCCTAACGTCGTGCCCTCGGAAGCCGCGGTCTGGTACTACTTCCGCGAGCTGGAGTATCCGCGCATCAAGGAACTCTACGAGCTTGGCAACAAGATGGCTCAAGCGGCGACGATGATGACCGATACTACGGTTACTCAACGCATCGTCGGTTCGGCGTGGCCTTGCCACTTCAACAAACCGATCGCCGAGGTGCAACAGAAGAACATCGAGATGGTCGGCATGCCTGAATGGAGCGAGGCGGATCAGACGCTCGCGAAAGCCTTGCAGAAGGAAATCGGCGCGAAGGTTGAGGGCTTGAAGATGAAGGTCAAGCCGCTCGAGCCGCCAAAAGATCCGACCGGCGGCGGCTCGGATGATGTAGGCGACATTTCTTGGAACGTGCCGATGGTTTACTTGCGCTACCCTGCGAACATTCCGAACTTGCCGGGCCACGCCTGGCCAAACGCGGTGGCGATGGCGACTCCGCTGGCGCACAAAGGCTCGACGGCCGGCGCGAAAGTTCAAGCGATGACGGCACTCGACTACTTGCTGTCACCGGAGTTGATCAAGCAAGCGTGGACCTACTTCAACGATGTTCAAACGAAGGACATCAAGTACGCACCGCTGATCAATCCGACCGATCAACCGGCGATTGAGCTGAACAAAGAGAAGATGGAAAGGTCCCGGCCTGAGCTGAAGAAGTATTACTACGACGCGGCGAAGTACAAGACTTATCTGGAGCAACTCGGGATACAGTATCCGACGGTCAAGAAGTAAGAAGCGAACTACAGGGCCGGCGTGGCAAGGACTGCATCATCGAATACTCATGGTAAGATTGTAGCTGCGTGGCTCGGCAAGCGCCGGGAGGGAGGCAAGCAATGCATCCGATACTCGAACATAGCGCTCCTGATCCTCTGGTCCTGCATCTGGGTCCGGTAATCCAACAAATGAGTGACGAAGAGTATTATCAGTTCTGCCAGCTCCATCCCGACTTGCGGATTGAACGCACGAGCGAAGGAGACTTGATCATTATGCCCCCGACAGGAGGAGAAACCGGACGCAGCAACTTCAATCTGTCAGGTCTGTTTTCCAATTGGGTGATGGCGGACGGCACCGGCGTGGGTTTTGATTCTTCTACTGAGTTCGCCTTGCCCAACGGAGCGTTCCGCTCACCGGATGTGGCGTGGGTCAGGAATGAGCGGTGGGAAGCACTCACCGCGGAAGAACGCAGGAGATTTCCGCCGCTTTGCCCGGACTTTGTGATTGAACTGCGCTCCGACACTGACCGCCTCAGCACCCTCCAGGCGAAGATGCAGGAGTACATCGACAACGGAGCGCAACTTGGCTGGCTCATTGATCCGCTGAAGAAGAAAGTCTGGGTTTACCGGCAGAACGCCGAGGTCGAATGTCTCGATAGTCCTGTATCGGTGAACGGGGATCCGGTTCTTGCGGGGTTCGTATTGCCTCTTGACAGAATCTGGCGCTGATCTTTGCTGGCGCCTGGCGTGGCCTACCTTTGACGTTTCCTGGCGGCCGAGCGTTTACGGCGTGCGAGTTGGGCACGCAGCCTCTCGACTTCGGCCTCTGCGCGCCGGGCACGCTCTTCGCCAGTGGGAAGCAACTTGCCTGCTGCGTCGCACCAGCGGAGCCATGTGTCTTCCTTGTCCTCAAACACACCCTTCCATAGTTTCAAGCCAAGGCCGAGATCAGGCATGTGATAGTCTTCGCGCAGCTGATACCGCTTGCCGAAGCCTATCTCATAGACTCGCAGCAGGTCTTTGCTCAAGAGCTTTTCGGGATCGTGGACCGCGTAATAATTCACGCCCATACGCGCGTAGTCTTTGAGCTTTCCGGTCAACTCGCCGCCCTTGCGATTTGAGACGATCTCGATGACGAGCTCCGGAACTTTGCCGAACTCCCAAACGAAGTAGCTGCGATGCGCCTTGTCGTGCCAGTCCTTGTGCGGCTGCACGTCGAGGCTAAGGAAGAAATCGGGCACGAGCGGCGGTTCATGAAGGGCGAAGAAGATCCCGACATTGATGCCGGCCAGAAACTTTCGGCGCCTCTTCGGCCGGTCTTCGCTCGGCGTCGGTGTCCACGAACTGTATATGGTCCCCGCCAAAAGACGTTGTTCTTTACAGGAAAAGAGATTGTCCACCGGCTCATCATCCTCGGTGATGATGTTCTCGATGACGTCACGCAAATCGACCGGAGTGTCTGCTAATACTCGTGACATGGTTCAAGCCCTCACCGTTGGTTCTGCTCGTTGGAGAGTGTAACTCAAGCGCCCCGCGAGTCTCAACGAGCTGTCACGATTGCGCGCCGCTACATCCCTCGGAGACGAGCCGGAATCTCGCCCGCTCAAGCGGCGCCCAACTTAGCTTGAGTCGTCAGCAGGTCTTTGAACTCTTTTAGGAACGTCTTCATCTCAGCCATCGTCCCAAAGCTCACTCGCACGTGCTGGGGCATCGAGGGGAACAGCCGGCCCACAAGCAGCTTGCGTTTCTTCAACTCCTCGATCAGCGGCTTCGCCGGGCGGTTAACGCCGATCATCACGAAGTTCGTTTGGGATGGAATGGGCTGGAGACCCATCGCGCTGAACTCGTTGGACACGTAGTCTCTTACTTCGGCGTTCATCTTACGCAAGCGATCCACGAACTCGCCATCGCTCTTCAACGCCGCTAGCGCCGCTGCAATAGCTAGTTGATTCGGGTTGTTCACCAACTGGCGTTTGGCCATTCGCTTGATCAAATCCTTGCGCCCGATCGCGTAGCCGACTCGCAGCCCAGCCATCCCGTAGATCTTCGAGAACGTGCGCGACACGACGACCGGCAAGCCTTCCTTCACGAAGCGCACGCAGCTCTCATAATCGGGTTGCGTTACGTATTCCGCGTAAGCCTCGTCGGACAGCAGCACCGTACCGCGCGGAAGCCTCCGAACGAAGCGTTCGGTTTCTTGTTTGTCGATGTACGTGCCAACCGGGTTCGAAGGGTTGCAGAAGAAGATCATCCCCGCGCCGTGGCTCGCTCGCAGCATCCTCGGGAGGTCGTGCTTGTGGTCCGCGTTCAACCTGATCTTCTGCGCACGGGCGTGAATAAACGGGCAGTAACCAACCACCGCCTCGAATGTCGGCTCCGCCACTACCGCGCTGCGTGCCGAATTGCAGAAGGCTTCCGTCGCCATCTTGAGTATCTCGGTTGACCCGTAACCGAGAATCACATTCTCGTTCTCGACCCCGAAGCGTTTGGCAATCGCTTCGACCAGCGCCTTCGGTTCCTCGATTGGATATCGGAACGATTTGGGATCGACCGCGCTTCGCAGGGCTTCGGCGGCAGCAGGCGCGAGACCGTAAGGACTCTCATTGCGATTGAGCCGCAGAGGGTCACGTCCAGCGCCGGCCTCGGCCTCGGGATAGCGCGAAATCGCACTCAGCTTGGATGGCAACCCGATGCCTATCGAAGCAGCGCCGAGCGCCGCGTTCGCCATAAATCCCCGCCTGGTCAACGCACGTTTGGTATGCATAGTGTGGTCTCCTGGTTTGGGCGGCATATTAACAAAGCGTTGGCTGGCTTACAACGACAACAGGCGCGCGTGACTGCGAGTACCGCGCCACGTGGCACAGACTTCTTCAGTCTGTTCGCGTGCTGGATCAAAGCTCGCGGCGCCCATCCTACCGTCCTGACGAGTGCCCAGCGTCAGTGGCAATTCGAAATTCTCGATGATAGACTGCGCGCCGTTCAGTCTGCTCGAGCGCAACCCTCACAGGAGGACGACGGCTTTGACAAGGCAAGTGATAGTCTTTGCAATAGGCGCATCGATCCTGCTCGGCCTGCTAACTCCGGCAAGCTTCACCGCGACGGCCCAGTTCGTGTCGGCGGACACTTACACCCGCTACGAGCTGCTCGCGCCTGAAAGCCATCAGTTCAAAATCTACTACGAAGTGACCGAAACCAGGCCCGGCGCAAAGTTTCACTTCAACGCGATCCGCGAAGGCAGTGACGCTACAGATGAATCTGTAGTCGACCTGGCGACGGGAAAGTTTTTGAAGTTCGAAGTCGTCACCGGCGCGCAAGCCGCCGCTGCCTCCGGTGATAAAGTAAACCCTCAGGCTGAACGATTCAATCCGACAAGCAAGTACATACAGGTTCACCTTGCTCATCCAGTGCCGGCACGCGGCGAATACAGACTCGCGATCATCAAGACCTACAAGGACGACAAGAGTTACTTCACCGAAGGCGACGCGATCGTGTTCAAGCGGCCGCTTGGCATCCCTCGCGACGGCGTTGTGCTCCCGCCCGGTTATGAGATCCTGTCATCATCGGTGGCAACCCAGGTCTTAAGCGAAAGCGGCGGCCGCTTGAAGCTTGCGTTTGTGAATCCCGGGAGCGGCGGTCAACTCGAGGTCACGATCAAGGCGCGGCGGTTACCTTCAACTAAGAAAGCCGAGGTCTCGCGATGAACTTCATTCGAAGAAGCCTTGCGTGTGCGGCGGTTTGTTTGATGGGCGCCGGATTCCTTCTTGTGGCGCCAAACGAACTCGCGTTTGGGCAGAACCCAGCTTTCACGGAACGCGCATATCAAGATCGTGAGATACTCTACGAGCTGCAATCGCCCGAAAGTCATGCCTTCCGCATCACACATGACTACACCGTTAAGAATACTGGCGAGAAGTATTACTTCAATGTCGTCCGCGCCGGGAGCCACGTCACCGATCCCGAGAGCATCGATCTGGACAGTGGAGAAACCCTGAAGTGGGAAACCATTGACGGCAAGACGGCTCGCGATCGAAAGCTCGCGGTTGGAGATGTCAAAGACGACACGGAAATTGTGGTCACCTATCTCGCGAGGCCGATTGCCGCCGGCACAACGAACCGCATCCGTCTAAAAGAGACTTATGTCGATGCCAAGAGTTTGTATCTCGACGGCAACGAGCTGGTGTGGGACCGCAGCTTCGGCCGCTTGCGCAACACCGTAGTCTTGCCTCCAGGCTGGTACCTCACGGCTCTGTCAGCGGCATCGACTATACAGACGCTTCCAGACGGACGCGTATCGATCTACACTGTCAATCCTCGGAACGATGATGTCCGTGTGTACCTGCGAGCGCGCAGGCGAAACGCCCCCAAGACGCAGTAAGCACTGCATTCGCCACACCGCACCCACTAACAAATTAGGAGTGTAATCAGGTAAGTTGGTGGATCGTTCATACACTTGCCGCGCCGCCCTCGAACAGGTTGGAGGCAGCATCGGCCGCTTGCGGCGGCGCGAGAGGTGTCCTCTCTCTTTGCGCAGCCTGCTCGCGGTGATCTCGAACGACGGTGTCGTCAATACTCACCGAGTTTCGCGTGTGCGGCGTCTCGTCTCGCGCATGCCGTTTCCGTAGTTGCGCCCGCCCCAGGTGACCCCCGGCACTACGCGTCCAGTAACGCCTATATACGCATCCTTGCTCGGTACGCCGTACTTCTCTGTGGCCACCCAAATCTTGCCGGTGCCATCGTCCACCTCGTAGACTCCTGCACCTGCCGCGCCGTATGAGCGCACAACGCGGCCCGCAACAGTGACTTCCTTATCGAAGTATCGACCGGGATCCCTTTCTATGTCGCCGATGCGAATGCGTTCCGGACAGCCGGTCAGCGCCAGCGAGAACAACGCTATGGAGACTCCGACCAACATGCTTCTCTTCTTCATTGTTTTTCTCTCCTCCGAACTGGTGCGAAATGAGGTTGGTAGGGCGAGATGGGCGTGGCCGCACGAACCGAATCAGCCGACTGCCCGGCCCTACCATTTCTTTGACACCTAAGTCGGTGGAAAGGATGCCAGCAGGAAGAACCCGTTTCGGGTTCAGGGTTCAGGGTTCAGGGTTCAGAGTTCAGGGTTCAGAGTTCAGGGTTCAGAGTTAGGGTTCAGGGTTCAGAGTTCAGAGTTCAGGGTTCGGGGTTCAGAGTTCAGGGTTCGGGGTTCAGGGTTCACGGTTCAGGGTTCAGGGTTCAGGGTTCAGGGTTCTTTAGAGCGGGTTTGTCTTTTCAAGCCGCCGCGACCCATAACCTCAAAACTTAACCTGAACCCG